>NZ_RAWF01000257.1:0-14292 GCF_003612075.1 Corallococcus sp. CA041A | reverse complement strand
CTCCCTCCCTATTCTCGCCGGGCGGATTGCTACAGCTCGCTACGCGGCTGGAATCGGGCAGAGGGAACAGGGGTCCATGACAGCGGCAAAGAAGGGTGGCCGGGCGGAGAAGGCGGTGCTCTCCCGGCAGGAGATCGCGACCCGTCGCAAGGCGCTCGCGAACAAGAAGATGAAGGCCCCGGGCGCTGCGAGCCCCGCCAAGCGGGCGCTCATCGGCGTCTTCATCCTGGCCGCCTCGTTGCTGGCCTTGCTGGCGGTCGCCACGTTCGACGCGCATGACCGGGTGGGGCCCGGCTTCCACAACGCGGTGGGCCCCATGGGCCACCTCATCGCGGAGACCCTGCGCGGCGCGCTGGGCGTGTGCGCCTACCTCATCCCCGCGGGTGGCATCTACACCGCCGTGGTGCTCTTCGTGGGCAACCGCGAGCGGCGCCGCATGCCGCAGATCATCTCCCTGGCGCTGCTCACCTGCAGCGTGTCCGTGCTCGCGCAGCTCATGTTCGCCAAGGACAAGGGCTGGGCCCACCCGCCCGGCGGCGCGCTGGGCGCGAGCCTGGGCGGCCTGATGGAGGGGATGTTCTCCACCGTCGGCACCATCATCCTCGTCACCGCCATCAGCGCGGCGGCGCTCATCGTGGGCACCCAGTACACGTTCTTCAAGCTGTGCTCGCTGGTCTGGGCCGGCCTCACCGTCCTGGGCCGCCGCATCTCCGAGAACGCGCACGTCTTCTGGGAGCAGCAGAAGGTCAACTACGCGGCCCGCCAGGAGCGGCTCGCGCAGGAGAAGGAAGAGGAAGCCGCGTTCCTCGCGGAGCTGGAGGCCGAGGAGGAGGAGCTGTCCGAGGCCGAGCGCATCGCCGCGGAGGCCGAGGCCGCCGAGGCGGAGTCCCTGGCGGAAGAAGCCGTGCGCCTGGCCCGGCAGAACGAGAAGGAGCAGATCGCCAACGCGAAGAAGGCGTTCAAGGAGCAGAAGGAGCGCGAGAAGCTGGAGAAGAAGCTCGCCCGCGAGGAGCCGTCCGAGGACGAGGAGGACGACGCCTCCGACGAACAGCCCTCGCTGCCGCCCGAGCGCGCCGAGCGCCGCTCCCCGGGCGCCGACCCCGCCTGGGCCGCGTCCTTCCTCGCGCCCCAGCCGCAGCTGCCCGCCAACGCGGACGCGGGCGAGCCGCCCCGCCGCGCGCGCAAGACGCCGCAGATCGTCACCCCGCCCTCCGCGCCGTCCACGCCGCCGGTGCCCGCCGCGTCGCTCACGCCTCCGGCCGCCGAGCCCGCCGCGAAGCCCGTGGTCGCGGAGAAGCCGGCCGCCGCCGCGCCGGGCAACGCCCTCATCCCCGCGCCGCCCTCCGCGCTGGCGCGCATGCCGCTCATCGTGGAGCCCAAGGCGCCGCCCAAGCCCACCGCCGTGAAGCGGCCGCAGGACCAGTTCGAGTTCGTGGGGGACCGCAAGAGCTTCTCGCTGCCGCCACTGGACGTGCTGGAGGCGGACAAGAAGGAGCGCTCCGCGCTGGACAAGGACGCGTTCCTCGTCACGGCGGAGAAGCTGCGCGCGAAGCTGGCGGACTTCGGCATCGTGGGCGAGGTCGTCGAAATCCGCCCCGGACCCGTCGTCACCATGTACGAGTTCCTGCCCGGGCCCGGCATCAAGGTCAGCAAGATCGCCGCGCTCCAGGACGACCTGGCCATGGCCATGGAGGCCATGCGCGTGCGCATCGTCGCCCCCATCCCCGGCAAGGGCGTGGTCGGCATTGAAGTCCCCAACCGCGACCGCGAGACGGTGTTCCTCAAGGAGATTGCCGAACAGGACACGTTCCAGAAGAGCAGCAGCAAGCTCACCATGTGCGTGGGCAAGGACATCGAAGGCATGCCGTACGTCTTCGACCTGGTGAAGGCCCCCCACCTGCTCATCGCGGGGACCACCGGCTCCGGCAAGTCCGTGGCGGTGAACTCCATGATCATGAGCATCCTCCTCAAGGCCACGCCCGAGGAGGTCCGCTTCATCATGGTGGACCCGAAGATGCTGGAGCTCTCCGTCTACGAGGGCATCCCGCACCTGCTGCTCCCCGTCGTCACCGACCCCAAGAAGGCCGCGCTCGCGCTGCGCTGGGCGGTGGAGGAGATGGAGCGCCGCTACCAGCTGCTGTCCGAGGCGGGCGTGCGCAACATCGCCGGCTACAACAAGCTGGTGGAGACGCAGGCGTCGGAGGAGAAGCCCGCCCCCGCCCCCGCCGCGAAGAAGAAGACCAAGCCCAAGAAGATGTTCGTCGTGGACGTGGAGGGCAGCACCGTGCCCGCCCCCGCTTCCGCCAGCGACGGGTTGGGCGTGGCCATGCCGCGCGAGGACGACGAGGACCTGCGTGAGGCCATCGTCTCCGAGCCCGCTCCCACCCTGGAGGCCGACGGCGAGGAGGACGCGGAGTTCGAGGAGGACGGCGAGGAGTCCACTCCGGCGGAGGCCGCTTCCCCGGAGAAGAAGGAGCTCAAGAAGCTGCCCTACATCGTGGTCATCATCGACGAGCTCGCGGACCTGATGATGGTCGCCAGCCGCGAGGTGGAGACCTACGTGGCGCGCCTCGCGCAGATGGCGCGCGCGGCCGGCATCCACCTGATGGTCGCGACCCAGCGTCCGTCCACGGACGTCGTCACGGGCATCATCAAGGCCAACTTCCCCACGCGCATCAGCTTCATGCTGCGCTCCAAGCCGGACTCGATGACGATTCTGGGCACGGTGGGCGCGGAGGCCCTGCTGGGCATGGGCGACATGCTCATCATGCCGCCCACGAGCGCCCACCTGCAGCGCGTGCACGGCGCCTACGTCTCCGAGCAGGAAATCAAGAAGGCGGTGGACCACCTCAAGGCCCAGGGCAAGCCCGTCTTCGACGAGTCCATCCTCAAGCCGCGCGATGACGAGAGCGAGGGCGGCGGTGGCGAGGAGGACGAGCTGTCCGACGAGCTCTACGACCAGGCGCTCGCGGCGGTCAGCGAGATGCGCTCCGTCTCCATCTCCATGCTCCAGCGCAAGATGCGCATCGGCTACAACCGCGCGGCGCGCATGATTGAGCGCATGGAGCGCGACGGCGTGGTGGGCCCCGCGGACGGCGCCAAGCCCCGCGAGGTGCTGCTGCGCGGCCTGGGCGACATGCCCGGCGCCGGGGCGATGTAGCCCCACGCCACCCCTTCAAGGCCCGGGGAACGGACGCCCGTTCCCTGGCGGTTTTCCCCTCGGGGGCGCCACGGAAAGCTTCCGGGCGCCCCCGCTCTACTTTCCCCCCGGACGGCCGAATGATCGTCGCCATCTCCCGCTTCCGTGCGTCCCCCGAAGAGGCCGACGGCTGGGTCCACCGGCTCCAGGAGCGCTCGCGGCGAGTGGACGGCCACGCGGGCTTCCTGGGCCTGGAGGTGCTGCGTTCGTTCGAGCGCTCGCCTGAAATCCTGCTCGTCACGCGGTGGAAGGACCGGGACGCCATGCGGGCCTACTTCCAGTCCGAGGACTTCCAGCGGGCCAAGGGGGCCAGCGCGTCCCAGGAGGACGCCACCTTCGCGATGTATGAGGTCGTGGCCACCTGAGCAGTTCCCAATCGCCCCCGGGTCGTCTAAGGGCGGTGCACCATGGCTGAACGTCTTGCCCTATTCGTCACCGCCGCGCGCGGCACCGAGGACCTGCTCGCCGAGGAGCTGAAGGAGCTCGGCGCGAAGCGCATCCGCCAGGACCGCGGCGGCGTGCGCTTCATGGCCTCGCTCGACGAGGCCCTCAACGTCTGCCTCTGGTCCCGCATCGGCATGCGCGTGCTCTATCCATTGGGCGAGTTCGAAGCGAAGGGTGCCCAGGGGCTCTACGACGCCGTCGCCAGCGTCCCGTGGGAGGAGCACCTCACCACGAACGTGACGTTCGCGGTGGACGCGAACCTGAAGGACACCGAGCACGCGCACTCCGGCTTCGTGGCACTGAAGGTGAAGGACGCCATCGTGGACCGCCTGCGCGACAAGCTGGGCTCGCGGCCGGACGTGGACACGCGCAACCCGGACGTGTCCGTGGTGGCGCACCTGGTGAAGGAGAAGCTGTCCCTCTCCCTGGACCTGTGCGGTGACCCGCTGCACCGGCGCGGCTACCGCGTGCGCCCCACCCCCGCGCCCCTGAAGGAGAACCTGGCCGCGGCCCTCCTGCGCGCGGCGGGCTACACCGGCACGGAGGCGCTGGTGGACCCCATGTGCGGCTCGGGCACCATCGTCATCGAGGGCGGCCTCATCGCGCGCAAGCGGGCCCCGGGCATCAACCGGGGCTTCGCGGTGGAGCGCTGGCCGCACCTGGGCGTGCGCGCGAAGGAGCTGCTCGCGGACCTGCGCGCGGACGCGCGGCGCAACGAGCGCAAGGTGGAGGTCCCCATCCTCGGCTTCGACAAGAGCGACGAGGCCCTGGAGGCCGCGGACCGCAACGTGAAGGCCGCGCGACTGGGCGAGGAAATCCAGCTCGCGGAGGGCGACGCGACGAAGCTCCCGCCCCTGCCCGAAGGCGGCGGGCTCGTCCTCACCAACCCGCCCTATGGCGACCGGCTTGGCTCCGGCGGCCAGAAGGGCATGAAGACCTTCTACTTCAAGCTGGGCGATAGCTTGCGCGCGCTGCCGGGCTGGCGTGTCTGGGTGCTGTCCGGCAACCCCGCCTTCGAGAGCGCCTTCCACGCGCGCCCCATGGCCCGCCGCGACGTGTGGAACGGCCCCATCCCCTGCACGCTGCTGGGCTACCGCGCCCCGTCGCTGCCCCCCGGCTCAAAGCCGGTGTTCAGTGCGGCGGGCGAGTCGCAGGAGGTTGCTCCGATGCGTCCAGAGCATCAGGACGAATAGCCCCGCGGTGAGCAGCACGTACTCGCGGGAGGGCGCGGTGAAGAACGCGGTGGCGATGGCGACCACCGCCGCGGACAACGAGCCCATGGAGCTCACGCGCCACCGGGACACCACCAGCCCGTAGATGATGGCCCCCGCGAGCGCCGCCTTGGGCACCAGCACCACCAGCACGCCCAGCGCGCTGGCCACGCCCTTGCCGCCCTGGAGCTTGAGCCACACCGGGTACACGTGCCCCAGCACCGCGGCCAGCCCCACCAGCGCGTGCGCTTTCGCATCCCCAGGCAGGTAGTGCACGGCCAGCGCCACGGGCAGCACGGCCTTGAGCGCGTCCAGCAGCAGCACCACCGCGCCCAGCTTCTTGCCGGCGACGCGCGTGACGTTGGTGGCGCCGATGTTGCCGCTGCCGCTGGCGCGCACGTCCACCCCACGAAACCACCGCGTCAGCAGCACGCCGAAGGGGATGGAGCCGCAGAGGTAGCCCAGCAGGAGGAAGGCGGAGAGCACGGAAGAGAACAGGGTCCCGCCCTTCAGGACAACAGGTGCGGGAAACGGGTGTGCACCACGACGTAGGCGTAATTGACCAGCAACACCAGCGGGAACGCGATGCGCACCCACCGCCACTCGCGCTCCTCCAGCTCCACCTCCGGGATGGGCAGCGCGAAGAGGAAGTGCAGCACCGTCGCCACCGCGGCCAGCGCGAACAGCAGCGCGCACACGGTGCCCAGGGGGTTGGCCTCCCACGCTCCCGGGATGTTGAAGTGCGCGACGCGGTCCGCCACGCGGGTGAGCCCACAGCCCAGGCAGGGCCAGCCCGTGTGCTCGCGCAGCACACAGCCCCAGAACGGGATGATGCGGGCCACGGGGACGTAGCGCCCCACGAGCAGCCCCCCGAGCCCGACGAGCCCGAGCCATTCGAATGTGCCCAACCGGCGGTTGGGGGCGGGGATGGTGACCTTCATGCGCACCTCGCGCCGAGTGTGCGGGACAAGTCGCGAGGATGGAAGGGGCGCCTTGCCGGGCCCCGGAAACCTGGGCTAAGCGAACGGGCATGCACATGCTCCGCACCGCCCTCGTGATGCTGGTCGCCGCGCCCCTCGTGGCCCTCGCGGCGGACAAGACGCCCAAGCCCGCCGCCAAGGCCGCGGAAGCGTCCAAGGCCGAAGCCGCGGCGAGCGACTGCCACCACCCCGCGGAGGCGAAGACGCCCGAGGCCGCCAAGGCCGCCGACACCGGTTGGACGCTCACCCGCGGCGAGCCCCTCAAGGGCGAGAAGACGGTGAAGCTGGCGGAGCTGCTCGCGAAGCCCCAGGCCCACGACGGAAAGGTCGTGCGCGTGGAGGGCCAGGTGCGCAAGGCGTGTGAGAAGAAGGGCTGCTGGATGGAGCTGGCCCAGGACGCCAAGAGCCCCGGCGTGCGCGTGACGTTCAAGGACTACGGCTTCTTCGTCCCGCTGGACTCCGCGGGTTCGCAGGCGCGCGTGGAGGGCGTGGTGAAGGTCGCGGAGCTGAGCGACGCCCACGCGAAGCACTACGAGGCCGAGGGCGCCATCGTCCCCCGCGGCACCGACGGCAAGCCCCGCGAGATTCAGCTCGTGGCCTCGGGCGTCGAGCTGCGCCGCTAGCCGCGATGGGAGGCCGCAGTTTCAGCATGAGGGGCGTGCAGGGCGCGGCCGACCGGGCCGTGCAGCACGCCCGCGCGTGGCTCCTGGAGACAGAGCCCGGGTCGCGAGTGCACGACGTGCAGTTGGACCCGCGCTTCCAGCACCGGGGCGTGGACCTGCTCTGGGAGCTGCCCTCCGGAGAGGTGCGCGGCATTGAAGTGAAGGGCGACCGTCAGGCCACCCGCCGCCGCTACTTCTTCGAGCTCATCTCCAACCTGGAGAAGGACACGCCGGGCTGCTTCCTCTACAGCGGCGCGGACCTGATGCTGTACGTGTTCCTCACGCAGGGGGAGCTGCACGCCCTGCCCCTGCCCCGGGTGCGCGAGTGGTTCCTCCCCCGCGCCCGCGAGTACGCCCTCAAGCACGCCTTCACCCAGACGGGCGCCATCCGCTACACCACCGTGGGCGCGGTCGTGCCCGTGCGGGACGTGGCGGAAGGAGTGCCCGGCGTCACCACCGTGAAGCTCAAGCGCGCGGCGCCAGAGAAGCCTGACGTAAAGCCCGGCACGCCGGACGCGGAAGGCGCGACGCCCGCCGCGGCCAGCGAACCCGCGGCGCCCGAGGCCCCGGAAGCCCGGAGCCCCCGGCGCACGGGGACCTGAAGCCCGGCCGATTAGCGGCGGCGCTGCGGCTGCGCGTGCTGGTGACGGTGCGCCCGGTGGCCCGGGTGCATCTTGTCGTGCAGGGCCTCCAGCCGCTCCTGCGTGCCCATCAGCTCCAGGAGCGCGGACCGGTCGTTCTGCTGCTTGAAGACGTGCTCCAGGCGGGGCACCAGGTCCAGCGCCAGGTGGATGTCGTTGGCCTTCTCCGCCTCCGCCAGCAGGCCGCGGCCCTCGACGGACGCGTCAATCCACGCCTGCAGGTGGATGAGGCCGTCCACCGCCAGCAGGCGCGAGATGGGCGCGCGAGCCATGTCGTGGATGAGGTTCTTGAGGTCCTGGATGGCGGGCTCGCGCTCGCCCTTCGCGGCGCGCACCACCGCCTGGGAGATGCCGCGCCGGTCGGGCAGCAGGAACTCCTCCACCTCGGCGAACGCCGAGGCGTCGTCCAGGTGGCCCTGCGCGGCCAGCGACTCCGCCAGGCTGTCGAACAGCTCCGCGTCCTTCTCCGAGAAGGGCGCCAGCGCCTCCTGGAGGAACGGCTGGGGCAGCGCGCCCTTGTCATCCACCGTCAGCTTCGAGCGCAGGGCCTTCACGTGCTCGAAGGAGGAGGCCACCGGGGCCTCCTTCGCGCCGTTGAGCTTGTGCACGAGCACCTGCATCAGCGTCGCCAGCCCCTGCGTGAAGTCCTGCGGGGACACGCGGTCCGGCATCCACCGGCGCCACAGCTCCACGGCCGCGGCCACGACGTAGTCCTTGAAGGGGCCGGTGCCCTTCCACTTCGCCGCCCACTGCTGGGCGATGCCGAGCGGATAGGCGGACTCCGCCAGCTTGCGGTAGTCCTCTTCACCCACCGGGATGCCGTAGTGCCCCAGCGTGCTCAGCAGGGCCTCCGTCGAGTAGTCCTTGAGGCCCGTCTTCTGCCACGACTTTTCCACCCGCTGCGTGCTCACCAGATGCTCTCCGAGGCCATGCGAGTGCCGGCCATCGGCCCCGCTGCCCATCTTCTAGCGAAAGCGGAGCCCGGCGAATACGGCCTTTGCGGGCCCCGTCAGGCGGCGGACGGCTGGGGCGGCGGGCGGCCCGGCACGATGGGCCACACCGTGGGCTGGCGCCGCCCGTCCTCCACCCGGCGGGCCATGTACGGCTCGCACCCGCGCTCCTTGAAGGCCTTCTTCCACGCGGCGAAGCTGCCCCCCGCGCGCCAGGCGTCCATGGCCGCGAGCCCCGCCTCCGGACCGCACTGGGCCAGCATGTACTCCACCCAGGCCCAGCGCGCGGACGTGGGCCGCACCTCCGCCCGCCCTCGCAGGCCCTTGCGCAGCCGCTCCAGCTTGTTCTCCACCTCGCGCAGCCCCGCGAAGGGCGCCCCGTCCAGCGGAGTGTTGCGCTTGGCCACGAAGGGCGCGACCCCCAGCGCCACCGGCAGGATGCGCGACAGCTCCGTGGTGAAGCGGATCAGCTCGTCGATGTCCGCGTCCTCTTCATGGGGCAGGCCCACCACGTTGTAGACCTTGAGCTGCTTCATGCCCGCCGTGCGCGCGAACCGCGCGGCGCGGACAATCTGTTCCTCGGAGTGCTTGCGGTCCACCAGGTCCCGCATCTTCTGGGACGCCCCGTCCGCGGCCACCGTGAGGCTCATCGCCCCCCCCCGCCGGAGCTGATCCACCAGCTCCTGCGTGAGCCGGTCCGCTCTCAGGGAGGACACGCCCACCTCACGCCCGGAGTCCACGATGGTGCGCAGCAGCTCCACGATGCGCGGGTGGTCCGTCACCGCCGCGCCCACCAGCCCCACGCGCTTGGCGTGCTCAGGGATGAGGGACAGGATGCGCTCCGGAGGCACCGTGCGCATGCCGCCATTCGTGGTGCGGCGCATGACGCAGTAGTGGCAGCCACGGGAGCAGCCCCGCTCCGGCTCGATGAGGAACATCGACCGGAGCTCCGTGTGGGGCGTGATGATCTGCGTGCGCGCTGGCAGCCGGGCGTCCGTCGCCTTCGCCACGTGGTAGCGCGCCCCACCCCGCCCGGGCACCCGGAAGCCGGGGACCTTCGCCAGGTGATCCAACAGCGCCTCGCGCTCCATGGAGGCGGCGGCCTCCAGCAGCACGTGGATCAAGTCCTCCGCCTCCCCCTGGACGAGCACGTCCACGAAGGGCTCCAGCGGATCCGGGTTGGAGAACGTCAGCGGGCCGCCTGCCACCACCAGCGGATGTCTGGCATCCCGCTCCGCTGAAAGAACCGGCAAACCAGACAAATCCAACATCGTGAACAACCCTGAAAGCTCCAATTCATAGGCAACTGAAAAGGCAAGCATTTCAAAGCTAGACACGGGTGCCTGGGATTCCCAGGTAAACAATGGCGTCCTAGTTCTCTTGTATGTCTCGACATCATCGGGAAGGAAGACACGCTCGGCGGTCGCGCCCGCGTGCTCATGCACCTCCCGGTAGATGGCCTGGTAGCCCAGCGAGCTCATGCCCACGTGGTAGGGGCTCGGGTAGCAGAGCGCGACCCGGTAGGGCGCCTCCTTGCGGAGCGTCCCTGCTTCGTCCGCCAGCAGTGAGCAGACGTGCTCGATGAGTTCGTAACGGCCCTCCATGGTCCTCCCGACAGTGGATTCCAGACACTAACAACAGCGCGGCCCCGGACCGCCACTCCCGCGTGGGGGAGGGGCTGCCGGGGCCGCGTTGGCCTTCAGGGTCGGTCAGTGCCGACTACTTGAACGACGGGATCTTATTCGACGGGACGCAGCGACCCTCGTTGTAGCTCGGGGGGAACTCATCGTTCTCCTCGACGTACTCCGCCTCTTCCTCCGTCAGGAAGTCGCCGAACCAGAAGCGCTCCGGGACCGCCTCGCACTGCACGGCGAAGTCCGGGTTGATGCCCGAGCCCGAGCCGCAGTTGGAGAAGCCCTGCTCCGGATCGTTCTGGTCAACACGGGGATCGCAGCCGGTCGCCGGCCACACCGCACGCATGATGTACGTGGAGGTGCAGCCATTGCGCGTGAACGTGACCTCACCCGTCATCTGGGTGCCCGGAGAGCTGGGCGACGAGTACACCTTGATGTTCGCCAGCGTGTACGAGATGGCCGAGGTCACCCCAGCCTGCGTGGGGTTCACGGTCGCGGTGTTGAACGTCGGCGCGAGGCAGAAGTCGTCCGTGGTGTCGGCGCTCAGGTTACCGGTAACCTGAAGGCTGTCGAACGTGTTGTTCGCGTCCGACGAGCCCAACCGGGCCATGTACTGCGGCCGAACCACGAGGATGTTGCTCCCCGTCTTCGGGTCCGCGAACTTCCACACGCCCAGGTTGTCACCCACCTCGAGCGCCTCGGTCGCGCCGCAGGCGCTGCCGTCCGGCTTGATGCCGGTCGGACCGCTCACGACGTCGTACTTCGCCCACCAGTTCGCGAAGCTCGCGTCCTGGACGATGCACCCGGGGTTCGGCTGCTCGACATCGCAGGCGGTCAGGCTGCCCGCGGCCGTCAGCATCACCAGCGTTGAAAGAATGCTCTTGCGCATGTTGCTGATCTTCCTCACGTGGTCGGGTGGTTAGAACGTGTACCGGACACCGAAGCGGATCTGCCGCGGCGCCTGGTAACGGTCCGGGTTCTTGTAGTTCTGGTTCACGTCTTCGTAGGCCAGCTTGCCACCCGCCGCCGCCGGGACGTTGCCCGCGCTGTCAGCCGTGGGCAGGTCAGACACGGAGCCCGCGGTGTTGGTCTTCGCGTCGTACACCGGGAGCACCTGCTCGAAGGTGTAGGACTCGTCGACGCTGTCCACGCCCTGGAAGTTGAAGAGGTTGAACACGTCCAGGGTGAAGGACACCACGCTGTCCTTGCTCACGCGGTAGTTCACGCCCACGTTGGAGTCGACGCTGTTGATCCACGGGGTGCGACCGCCGCTGCCGCGCGGCAGGATGAACGTCTCATCCTGGCCGTAGCCCGGGTACGCGCCGAGGTAGCTGATGGGCGTACCGGAGTTGCCGCGGTAGGACAGACCGATGCTCGCCGACAGCGCGTTGGAGATGTTGAACTCCTTGGCGCCGAACACCTTGATGGCGTGCGTGCGGTCGAAGGGCAGCAGACCCGTGCGGTTGTTCAGGAGGGCCACCAGGTCGAAGTCCGCGAGGATGTTCGGGTCGAGCTGGTTGTTCTCCGGGCGGAACAGACCGGGGTAGTTGCCGTACAGGCGGGACCACGTGTAGCTCGCCTGACCCAGCCAGCCTTCCGTGAACGTACGGTTCAGGTAGACGGTGACCGCGTCGTAGTCACGCACGGGCGTCGGGAACTCCTTGGCGAAGCCGCTGCCAGGGTTACCGAGGAAGTACGTGTTGCCGTCATCGCGGCTCATGTCCTCGATGACCTTGCCCATGTCGCGGTGCGTGTACGTCGCGCCCAGGCGGGTGTTCGCCAGGAGCTCGTACTCACCGCCGACCACGACTTCGTCGGACGACTGGGGCTGGATGTCCGGATCGACCGGCTCGCTCTGCACCAGACCGCCGCTGAAGTACTGGTTGGAGTTCAGCGTGGCCTCGGCGCGGGGCACGATGTACTGGCGATCCGAGCAGTTGCCGCGCTGGCCTTCCAGCGTGGACGGGTCGCAGCCCGGAACATCCGACCCCGGCTCCGACAGGTAGCGACGCGCGCTGAAGCGACGCTCACCCGGGAAGGCGCGGTCCATCATGTTGAGCGGAACCTGCTCGTAGTAACGGGCGAAGTTCACGAACAGCTTCGCGCGGCCGTTGGCGAACGGATCCACCACGGCGCCGATGCGGGGCGACCACTGGTTGGCCAGCTTCAGCGCCAGGTTGCCGTCGCCGCCGTACATGTTCTGCACGTCGTAGCGCACGCCGAGGTTCAGCGTGACGCGGTTGGCGATGGACCAGCTGTCCTGGAGGAAGCCACCGATGGTGGTGCCGCTCGTGGACGACTGCTGCAGGGTCTCGAACACCGGGGTGTCCGGGGCCGTCTGGTAGCCGTAGCGGCGGTTGTCCGACCAGATGCGGCGGGTCACGCCGTTGAGCTGCACATCGCTCGCGGCACCAGCCTCCTGGAGGAACACGCTACCGGAGTAGGCCTTCTTCTGATCGAAGGTCAGGAACTCCGTGTCCACGCCCGCCTTGAACACGTGCGTGCCCAGGGCGTTCAGCAGGTAGGTGGCCTTGGCGTTGATCTGGTAGCGATCCAGCGTCGCCTCGGACATGAAGCCGGGGCCGCCCACGTAGTAGTTCGTCGCCGGGCAACGCACGGCCTGCTCCGCCGCCGTCGTGCCGCAGTACTCCGCGGCGTTGGGGACGTTCTCGAACGTGGTGATCGGGCGACGACGCGTGTACATGGCCAGCGAGTAGCCCGCCAGGCCGTCCGTCGAGCCGATGGCGCTGCCGTCCGCCGGAGGGTTACCAGCGGTCTGGTGGAACCAACCGAGGTTGGCGTCGACCAGGACCTTCTTGTCCATGAAGGCGCCGGCGTACTTGAGAGCGAGCGCCGTGGTGTTGGCGCGGTTCTCAGTCTGGCCGATGTCCTCAGGGCGCGAGTTCTGCGCCGCCGGCAGACCACCCGAGCGGGGGCTGATCTGCAGCTTGCCCAGACCACCCGACACGGTCGGGGTGCCGTTCAGGGCGAACGACACGTTGTGGTCCTGGTTGATGAGGTACGTCAGCTTGCCCATGAACTGGATCGTGCGGGAGTCCGCGAAGTACGTCCGCTCGGAACCCGGGATCTGCTGGACGACGCTGAAGCCGTTCGCATCCTTCGCCACCGCGCCGTTGTCATCCAACGTGAAGGCGTTGAGCGCACGGGTGTGCTCGTAGCGCTGGAACGACGGCGCGAAGCCGGCGAAGAACCAGAGCTTGTCCTTGAGGATGGGACCGCCGAGGGTGGCGCCGAAGTCGCCCAGGTTGCTCAGGGCGTTCAGGCCGGTGATCGTGGTGCCGTCCTCGATGACCAGCTTGCGGTTGCCTTCCGCGAAGCCCGGCGTCCAGTTGGCGAACACGGAGCCGTGGAACTCGTTGGAACCGGACCGGGTCACCGCGTTGATCACACCGCCCGTGGAGCGACCGAACTCCGGCATGTAACCGCCGGTGATGATGTTCACGTCCTGCACGAACTCGATGCTCAGCGGGCTGGCGTTCACGCCGAAGGCCGGGTCGTTCGTGGACAGACCGTCCACCACGTAGCCGTTCTCAGGCGAGGTCGTGCCGTTGATGGACACGCCGTACTGGTCGGACTGGGCGCCCGGGGCGAGCTCGGCCAGGGATTCAAAGGAGCGCGTCGCGCCACCCTTGCCGACCGGACGGGCCACCGCGATGCGCTTGATGAACTCCTGATCAACGTTGAGGCCCTGGTTCGTAGAACCGACGTCGATCGTCGGCGGGGCGCCAACGATGGTCTCCGTCGACGAGAAGCTCTCAGGGAGCAGCTCCACGTTCACGCGGATGGTACGGTTGAGCAGCAGCTGGATTTCAGGGCGGGCGAAAGGCTTGAACGACTCCTTTTCGAACCGCAACGTATACGTGCCCGGCGGGAGCTGGGGAATACGGTAGTTACCCTGTGCGTCAGTAACCACGGTCTGCTCGCCCTGCAGGTTGGGCGAGGTGGCGGTCACAACGACATCTGCAGCCGGCTTCTTGTCTTCAGTGTTGATGACAGTGCCGATGATGACGCTGGACTGCGCGAAAGCTGCGGATCCGTACAACAGACCCGCAGCAAGGACGACTCCGGTTTCCCGAAGTACTTGTTTCACTTGCATACCTAACCCCTCCAAGGTGGGCTGCAACCGAAAATGACTTGGGAAAATATCCGAGGTCAAGCAGTTGTCAATAGACCGTTGCTTTTTGGTGACCAGTGGGGCATTGGCCGATCACGATTGCGGCGCCAGACACGGTTGCTTGAACCCGGAACCCTTTTCTGTATGGTGGCCGCCCTTCAATCCGGGCATGGCGGGGACGGGTAGTCCACTGGTGAAGAGGAGTTACGTGCATGTTCGATTCAGTCCTTGACCGCGGCCAAGGACCCAGGTCGCGCTTCGGCGTGGGTGCCGGCGTTTCCACGCTGCTCCACGTTGGCCTGCTGGGTCTTGTCGCCTATCTCTCCACGCGTCCGCCTCCCGTGGAGGAGAAGGAGGTCGAGGTCACGCTGAAGGCCACGATGGCTCCGCCGCCTCCGCCTCCGCCTCCGCCTCCCCCGGCGTCGAAGCCGAAGAC
>NZ_RAWF01000256.1:0-14353 GCF_003612075.1 Corallococcus sp. CA041A | reverse complement strand
GGGTGGGTGTCACGTCCACGCGCGGGAAGGGGAGCACGTTCTGGTTCGAGCTGCCGCGGGCGGGCTCTTCCTCCTGGGACGTCTCCCCGCCGCCGCACGACGCTCCAGGCACGAGCCCCCTGAACTAGGCCCGCGTGGCAATCCGCCACGGGGGGCTGGCGGATTGCCACGGTCCACGGGTGATCACTCGGTGGCCCCGGGGGACGGTGGTTCCGGCATGTAGCTTGCTGTGACGTGGGACCGTGGTGTCCCTGCGCACAACCCGGGCCTTGCTGCTCGGTGCGGATGAGTCCCTGGCCTCGCTGCTGGCGGACGTGCTGGGCGACCTGGGCATCGCCCTGTTCCTGGACGCGGAGGACGCGGCCCGGCCGGACCTGGTGCTGGCGCACGTGGAGCGCGGGGAGGCCATCCTCCCGGTGATGACACGCGCGCGGGACTGCGCCGCCACCGCGCCCGTCGTCGTCCTCCTGCCCTTCGCGGACGAGCGCCTGGTGTCCCGCGCCCTGTGTCAGGGGGCCCGGGCATGTTTCGCGCTGGGCAGCCCACTCGATGAGCTTCGCGCCCTCCTGCGCTCGCACTTCCCTCTGTTGGAGACCACCCATGGGTGAACCGATGGCCGTCGTCACCGTGCTGCGTCCCGTTGTCCCCTTGCGTGAAGTGGAGCGCCGCCCGGTGGCTCCGGTGTTGGACTCGGGGGAGCCCTCCCTCTTCCAGGCCGGCCAGGTCCGCGTCACCGCCGAGCGGCTCGCCGTGGGCGGCCAGAGCTGGGCGCTGCGCGACGTGCTCCAGGTGGAGACCGCGCGCCGCACCCCGAAGGTGTGGCCCTACCTGCTCGCGGTGGGCCTGGCCGGGGCGCTGGGGCTGCCGCTGTTGTCCTGGCTGTCCATCAGCGTGACGGCGCTGAAGGGCGCCTACGAGGCGGGGCTCGTCCTCACCGCCCTGGGCCTCTTCGCGTCCATGGCCGCGCTGCTCGTGGTGGAGGACACCCACTACCTGGTGCTGGGGCTGCCGGGCGGCTCGCGCCGCGTCTTCGGCAGCCACGACGCCCAGCTCATCGCACGGCTTGCGGGGACGGTGCGGGCCGCGTGTCAGCGGCCGTGAGCTGGTCGCGCACCCGCGAGACGATCTCGTAGGAGCGCAGGCGCGCCGCGTGGTCGAAGATCTGCGCGGTCACCATCAGCTCGTCGGCTCCGGTCTGCTCGATGAGGGACTGGAGGCCGTCGCGCACGCTGTCCGGCGAGCCCACCACGGTGCACGCCAGCATGTGTTCGATCTCCGCCAGCTCCATCTCGTTGAGCTGACCGTCCATGCTTTCCACCGGCGGCAGCAGCGGGCCCGGCCGGCCCCGGCGCAGGTTGATGAAGGCCTGGAGCAGCGACGTGAAGAGGCGCTGCCCCTCCTTGTCCGTGTCCGCGGCGAAGACGTTCACGCCAATCATCGCGTACGGCTTCTGGAGCACGTCCGACGGGCGGAACTGCGTGCGGTACAGGTGCAGCGCGCTCATCATCTGCGCGGGCGCGAAGTGCGACGCGAACGCGAAGGGCAACCCCAGGGCCGCGGCCAGCTGCGCGCTGAAGGTGCTGGAGCCCAACAGCCACAGCGGCACGTGCAGGCCCGCGCCCGGCACCGCGCGCACGGCCTGCCCCGGCACCGGGTCCTTGAAGTAGTTCTGCAGCTCCACCACGTCCTGCGGGAAGCTGTCCGCGCCCCCCAGGCCCCGGCGCAGGGCGGCGGAGGTGCGCTGATCCGTCCCCGGCGCGCGGCCCAGGCCCAGGTCGATGCGGCCGGGATAGAGCGTCTCCAGCGTGCCGAACTGCTCCGCGATGATGAGCGGCGCGTGGTTGGGCAACATGACGCCGCCCGCGCCCACGCGAATCGTCTTCGTGCCCCCCGCCACGTACCCGATGACCACCGACGTGGCCGCGCTGGCGATACCCGTCATGTTGTGGTGCTCGGCCAGCCAGAAGCGCTTGTAGCCCAGGGCTTCCGCGTGGCGGGCCAGGTCCAGGCTGTTGTGGAGGGCGAGGCCGGCGTCGCCCCCGGAGATGACGGGGGACAGGTCGAGGACGGAGAAGGGGATCATCGGGGGGACCCTCGCGCCACGGGGGCGGAAAAGTCCTTCGATAGCCAGGGCCCTCGGGGTTTTCACGGCATTGACGCACCGCTCGGGCGCTCGGGCCCTCCGGACCGCCAGGTGGAGGCCATCCCACCCATCAGCCTGGCTTCAGGCGTGCGGGGGGCCGGCCTTGCGCTCGGACTTCGCTCGAACCAGCGCGGCGTGCGCGCGGTCCAGGGTGCCGTGCGGATCCTCCTCGCCCCGCACCGTCACAGCGATGGACACGCACGCGGGCTGGCCGGGCACGTCATGGAGCTGCTGGCGCGTGGCCTCCGCGCCCACGGCGTCCGCCCCGGGCAGCGCGAGCAGGAGGGTCCCCCGTCCAGCGCACCACGAAGCCCGGGGGAGGACAGAGGCCTTCCGCGTGCCGGGCCAGCTCGCGCCGCGCCGCGTCGCCTCTGGTCCCGCGCGCCGGCTGAGCAGCGCGTGGATGCCCAGCGCGTCCTTGAGCTGCCAGGCGCGCACGCGCAGCTCGTCGAACGCCGTCACCACCACCACCGCCGTGTGGCGTGCGTCCGAGCGGCCTCTCAGCCACGCCAGCAACGCGAACCCGTCCACCCGGGGCAGCGCCAGGTCCGTCACCAGCAGCGTGGGTGAGCCGCGCTGACGCACCAGCTCCTGGGCCTCCGCGCCATCGCGCGCCACCACGCCTTCCAGTCCCTCTTGTTGCGCGAGCGCGAGCAGCCCCGCGGCACGGTGGCGATCCGGTTCGGCGATGAGGGCGTAGCGGGGCATGTCGGTCCACTCATGCTGCCATGCGTGCCGCGCTTGCGTACCCTGGCCCTTTGTCCAGGAAAGGGCCGCCCGTCCATGGGCCGACGGTGCGAGGCGCTAGCGCGGTACTTCCAGCAATTGCGAGACGTGCTCCGCCAGGTCCGGCAGCGGCTGGGGCTTGCTCAGCACCAGGTCCACGCCCAGTGCCTGCGCACGCGTCCCCAGCTCCGGCGTCGCGAACGCCGTCAGCAGCACCATGCGCGTGGCGGGCGAGGACTCGCGCACCCGCTCCGCGATGATGAGCCCTTCCTCGGACTGCGTTCCGCTCAGCCGCAGGTCGCTGATGACCAGGTCGTACCGGCTGCGCTTCATGTGCTCCAGGGCCTCATTCAGGTCCGTGGCGGAGTCGACCTTGTAGCCGGCGCTGGCGAAGAAGCGGCCCAGGACCCAGCACAGGACCGTTTCATCATCGACGATCAGCAGGTTCCGGGGCACACACGAAGGCATGAGCAAGTGAGGGGCCAGTGCCCCCGAGGATAGAGGAAGGAAGTCATTACAACGACTTGGCCCGGTGGAAGCACGTCCGCCGCGCGCGTCTGTCCAGCTTGCGGATCCACTTTCCAGAATCCGGACTGAATCAGGCAATGACGGCAGCCTGGAGGCTCACCGCATGGGGATGGGCTGGGGCTGGTCCTCATTGGCCGCGGCGGGAATCAGCGCGGACAGGTGGAGGATGAGCACCGGCATCAGCTGCGGCTTGGGCAGCAGCCTGGTGATGCCACTGGTCCACGCCGAGTGCCGCACCTCGTCCAGGGGCAGCGCCGTCATCAACAGGATGGGAATGTGCGCGTCCTGCAGGCGCAGGTCGCGCGCGAAGCGCAGACCTTCTTCCATGCCGGGCCGGCCGAAGGGGTGGTCGATGAGGATCGCGTCGAACAGATTCGCATCCAGCAGGCCGCGAGCCTGGGAATCCGTGCGAGCGGTGAGGACGGTGAAGCCCGCGGCCGTCAGGTGACGCGCCGTTGCCCCACGAACCGGGGGCTTCGAATCGAGGAGGAGGATTTTACCGTGCATGCACAACAACAGTGCAGCTGTTGTGCCGGGCAGGGCGTCATACGCCCATTCCAGTCATTGCAAGGGATTGGAAGGGAGGGGGCGAGCGAGGATGGGCCCGTTTTCCAATTCCTGGACCAGTCTCCGGAATCTGGACGAAAAAAGGTCGTACCCTGCCGCGTCCGCGGGCCGTGAATTAATAGAACGCAGGTCCCACCGGGAGCCGAAAGATGCCCGAGCCCGTGAAGGATGAATCACTCCAGCTCCTGCTCGCGCGCGCTGACGACCGCCGGCCGGTGCTGGAGGACGGGCTTCCCGCGGACTCCACCCGGGATGCCCCCAGGCCCGCGCCGCTTCCTCGCCGTGCCGAGGGCATGACGCTGGAGCGGCCCGACGCGAACCCGAATGACCTGCCCGCGCAGCGCTGGGGTGTCATCGCGCCCCTGGGCACGGCGGGCGACGCCATGCTTCGCGCCATCGAGCCGCTCCTCCAGCACCGCGAGCAGGAGCAGGGCGCCGCGGTGATGCGCTACCGCGTTCCTCCCGGCATGGACGCGAACGCGGCGGTGCGCTGGAAGGAGTCGGTGCACCGGGCCGAGGACGTCCCCGAGGAGGAGCGTCCCAGGTACCTGCTGCTGCTCGGGGACCTGCCCGACGTGTCCATGGAGTTGCAGCACGTGCTCGCGCATGGCGCGTTCGTGGGACGGCTTCACGTAGGGCTGCCCGACGGTGAACCAGACCTCGCGGGCTACACGTCCTACGCGGGGAAGGTGATCGCGGCCGAGAAGCAGGGCGCGCCTCCGGAGTCCCCCGACATGCTCCTGTACACGGCGCGGGACGGGACGACGGCCACGACCTCCGGACACCACCTGCTGGTGGAGCCCTGCCGGCAGGTCATGGAGACGCGGTGGAGGCAGAAGCGGCCCGCGTTGAAGGTCCAGGAGGTTCCCTATGACTACGCGGACGCGGACGCGCTCCTGGAGGCCGCGGCCGATGCGCGCTCGGCGGTGATGCTCACGGTGGCGCATGGGTTGGGGCGGCCCTCGAAGGGCTGGGCTTCTCCCGAGGAGCAGCGGGCGATGCAGGGCGCGCTGACGCTGGGCGGAGGCCCACCGCTCACGGGAGCCATGCTGCGGGACACGCCCTTCCTGCCCGGAGGCATGTGGTTCAGCGTGGCGTGCTTCGGCGCGGCGACTCCACCGGACAGTGCGTTCCATGCATGGCTCGCTCAGATCGCCGCGGCTGGCGGGTTCGCGGGCCGTCCTGACTCCGTGCTGCACAGCCTGCCCAGGGCAGGGGAGCGTCCCTTCGTGGCGGCGCTGCCCCAGGCCCTGCTGGCGAATCCGCGCGGCCCGCTGGGCATCATCGGCCACAGCGACCTGGCATGGACGCTCGGGTTCCTGGACTCGGAGGACATGACGCGCGGCCGTGCCTCGCGTGTCCTCTCCGCGCTCCAGATCCTGTCCAACGGTAGCCGCGCGGGCGTCGCCCTGGACGCGTTGATGAGCGCGTACCGGGGCGTCAACGACGCGCTGCTGGCGGGCTACCGGGCGCGGCAGGACGCGCAGGTGTATGGCATTCCGGATCCTGTTGACCCGAAGCGACAGGGTCATCAGTGGATGCAGCGCAATGACTTGCGCGGCTATGTGTTGCTCGGAGACCCCGCTGCAAGGCTTTCAGGGCAGCAGCCGTAGCGTCGGGGGCGGCGTCACGAGCGGATCCCGTCCCTGGGCCCTCTCACATTCCGCATAGCCGCTGCGCGCCTGCTCCTCGCTTTCATCCAGGTAGCTGCGACGGACGTCCGGAGGAAGGCAGTCCTTGTTGACGGCCCGAAGCCGCCGCTGGAGCTCCGAGACATCCAGGGGCCAGAGCTGTGCCTGTCCATCGGCGCACACCGTCAGGACCTGCTGTTGCCCGGCCGGACTGAACTCGGCGGATGCGACCTCCGACTCACAGCCCTGGATCACCAGGGGCACGCCCGTTCCGTCCGCCCTCCACACCCGCGCGGTCTGGTCAACCGAGGTCGTCACCACCCACAGGCCATCCGGGCTGAAGCTCGCGGAATTGACGACGTTCAGGTGTCCCTTGAGCACGACGGGCGTGCCCGTTCCGTCCGCCCTCCACACCCGCGCGGTCTTGTCAGCGGACGCTGTCACCACCCACAAGCCATCCGGGCTGAAGCTCGCGGAATAGACGTCACCTCCATGCCCTTTGAGCACGACGGGTGTGCCCGTCCCGTCCGCCTTCCACACCCGCGCGGTCTGGTCCTCGGACGCCGTCACCACCCACTGGCTGTCCTGGCTGAACTCGGCGGAGAGGACGCGGCGCTCATGGCCCTGGAGCAGCACGGGCGTGCCGGTTCCATCCGTCCTCTGCACCTTCGGGACCCGGACAAACGCGGTCACGACCCACTGACCGTCGCGGCTGAACCGGGCGGAGCGTGCATCGTCGGACTTCAGCACCCGCGGTGTCCCGCTCCCGTCCGCCCTCCACACCTGGGGCTCGCCCCCGGACGTGATCAACACCGACTGGCCATCCGGACTGAACTCCGCGGACCCGATGGGCCTGAGCGGATTCTTCAGCATCACCGGAGGGCCCATCCCATCCGTCCGCCACACCCGCGCACTCCCGTTCTCGAAGACAGTCACCAACTGGTGTCCATCCGGGCTGAACGCGGCCGACAAGACGGGACCCGCGCGCCCATCGAGCACCACGGGGGCGCCCGTCCCCTCCGTGCGCCAGACGCGTGCCGCTCCGTCGGCGCCCGCCGTGACGACCCGCTGCCCATCCGGGCTGAACCGCGCGGACCGGACCGCGTCGGCCGCCTCTCCGGGACCCTGGAACACCACGGGAAGCTCCGGCCCGCCCGCCTTCCAGACCCGGAGGGCTCCATCACTGGACGCGGTGATGATCCGCTGGCCGTCCCGACTGAATCGCGCGTCCGCGACCCAGCCCTGGTGCCCCTGGAGCGCCCGGGGGGAGCCTCTTCCATCCGCCCTCCACACCCTTGCGGTCCCGTCGAACGACGTGGTCACCACCCACTGGCCATCGGGGCTGAACTCCGCGGAGGTGATGGGGTCTGTATGGCCATTAAGGACGGTGGGAGAGCCCGTCCCATCCGCCTTCCACACCCGCGCCGTCTTGTCCTCGGAAGCCGTCACCACCCACTGGCCATCGGGGCTGAACGTGGCGGAGTTCACGCTCCCCTCATGCCCGTTGAGCACGACGGGCGAGCCCTTCCCATCCGCTCGCCACACCCGCGCTGTCTTGTCCTCGGAAGCCGTCACCACCCACTGTCCATCCGGGCTGAACTCGGCGGAGAAGACGGGCTTCGTGTGCCCCTTGAGCACGATGGGTGGGCCCTTCCCATCCGCCCGCCATACCCGCGCCGTCCTGTCCCAGGAGGCGGTCACCACGCGCCGCCCCTCCGGGCTGAAGCGCGCCGACAGGACCGAGGCCTGGTGTTCGCCCAGCATCACGGGCTCGCCGGTTCCATCCGCCCGCCGCACCTGCACGCTCATGTCCGCCGAAGCCGTCACCAGCCACTGGCCATCCGGACTGAACCTCGCGGAGTGGACGGTGTCCTCGTACTTCCAGAGCGCCTCGGGCGTGCCCGTCCCATCCGCCCGCCACACCCGGACGGTGGCGTCCCGGCTGGCGGTGGCGACCCATTGCCCGTCCGGGCTGAACTCGATGGAGTCGACGATGCCCTCATGGCCCGTCAACGCCACGGGGGTGCCCGTCCCGTCCACGCGCCATACCCACGCCGGTCCTTCCCGGGAGGCCGCCGCCACCCGCAGGCCGTCCGGGCTGAACGCCGCGACGTTCAGCGGAGCCGTTCCCTGGAACGTCACCTCCGGGAGGGGTTCCTTCAGGACGTCATGCGCCAACTGCGTCCACCACCGCGCCTGCTCGGGCTCAGGCACTTCGAGCAGCAGCTTCGTGGCCATCGCGGCGTAGCCGCGGCCCTGCAGGTCGCGAGCCCCCGCCATCAACGCCAATCCCCGCGCGTCTCGCGCCTGCTTGACGGCCTCCTGCTTCGCGCCATCCGCGGCCGTCTTCGCCCGCTCCGCATGGGTCCGCTCCGTCCAGGCCCAGATGAGCAGCAGGGCCATCAGCGCCGCCACGCCCACCGCCACCGAGGCCAGGATGATGAGCCTGCGCCGCTCGGCCGCTTCACGCCGGCGCTGTCGCTGCCCTGACTCCCGCTCGATGCGCTGCTGCTTGAGGTCGAAGACCTTGCGCGCGAGCCAGTCGTGTCCCAGCTCGAAGTACCGGCTGCCCTGGTGCTGCTCCGCGTGCAGCACCGCCGCCGCTTCCAGGTGCGTCAGCACCTCGTCCGCGTGCTCGGGTGGCAGCTCGGCGCGGGCCTCCTGCTCCGTCAGCAGGGTCCGGCTGCCGTCGCTCGCGATGAGGTGCTGCTCCAGCAACCGGCGCGCCGCCCGCTTCTTGTCGGAGCCGAGCGCATCCAGCGTCGCCTCCAGGTAGCGGTGCACCATCGGCTCCGCGGCGACAGGCTCCACGGCCTGGCCCCGCGCCCGTTCGTCCCACAGCGCCCGGCAGACGATCTGCGCGAACGCGGCCTGCACCTCGGCGTCATCGTCCTGTTCGCCCTGTCCCGCCATGCGCACCTGCCGCATCAGCGCGCGCACCTCCTGCTCGGACCAGGGCTGCGTGGGCAGGCCCTTCTCGGTGGCCAGCCGGCACGACACCCGCACCATCTCGCCCACGGTGAGCGGCCCCAGCCGGAAGCCCTGCTCCAGCAATTCGCGCCGGCCCCGCACGCGGTCACGGAAGCGCCCCAGGTAGTCCTCGCGCATCGCCAGCACGAGCTGCAGCCCGCGCACCGGCTTGCGTGCCAGCGCGTCCAGCCCCTTCAGCAGCGCGCCGGTCGCCTCCACGTCGCGCCCCGGAAGGAAGAGCTGCTCCAGTTGGTCCAGGTAGATGAGCACCGGCCGGTCCGAGCGCTGCGACGCGAGCTCCAGCGCCGAGTCCAGCGCTTCCACCGTCCCCGCTTGCTCCGGTGGAGGCCCCAGCTCCAGCTCCGCGTGCATCGTGCGCACGAGCCGCGCCAGCGGAGCCTCCCCCGCGAGCCACCCGTCGATGCGCACCGTGCGGAACTCGTGCGCCTCCTCCAACAGCGGAATCACGCCGGCCTGCATCACCGACGACTTCCCCGCGCCCGAGGGGCCAAAGAGCGTGAGGCACGGGTGCGCGAGGATGCGATTCACCAGCCGCTGCGTCACGGTCTCGCGGCCGAAGAAGCGCTCGCGGTCCGCCGCGCGGTAGGGCTGCGGCCCGAGGAAGGGATTCACCAGGCCGTTCATCGCGAACCTCCCTGCGTCCCCGTGCCGAGCGACTCGGCCACCGCGCCCGCTTCCGCCTGCACCACCTGGATGCCAGCGCCCGCGGGCAGGCCCCGGCCTGACTTCCAAGACTCCGCCTCATGCACCCCGGGCTCCAGCAGCACCAGGCTCTTGCGAGGGAGCGGCCGGCGTCCGAACAACCGAGACAGCAGCATGCGGTGGTTCCATGCCAGCAATGACAGTCCAATGAGCAGCGCGGGGCGGCTGTCCAGCGTCCCCAGGATGGCGTCCGCCAGGTCCGGAGGCAGGACGGACTCCAGGTCTCGCACGCCGTGCAGGTAATCGTCCTCCGTGAGCAGGGGCGTTTCGAAGACGCGGTCGGGCAGGTAGCCCCGGTACAGCCGCACCAGCGCCACGTCGCGCGACGGGTCGAAGTCCAGGGGCAGCGTGTCGAGCGGTTCCCAGTCCTGCCCTGGCAGGCGCCGTCGGATCAGCGCGGAGCCCTCGTCTGGCGTCGACGGCTGGATGACATAAAGCGGCAGCTCGGGCCGGTGCAGCGCGAGTGCCTGCTCCAACACAGGCATGCGCAAGAGCGTGATGTGCACGCCGGGCCTCAGCCGCCGCGCCAGCGCCTCCACCAGCGGAAGCGTGGGCATCGCATCCCGGAACACCTCCTGGAAGTGCGAGTCCAGCGTCTTGGGCCCGAAGCGCAGCGTGAACCGCTGCGCCAGCGCGCTCATCGGCAGCGCCTCCGGCACGGCCCAGGGCGTGCCCCGCATCCGGCCGTGCAAGAGCTCCCGCAGGTCCTCGTCCGTGGTGCCCCCGTGGTCGCCCAGCACCAGGGAGAAGGGACGCGAGACCAGGTCCAGGAGCCCGCGCAGGGACGGGTCCTCTCCGCGCACCGGTTCGGACCGCACGGGAGCACGGGGCGCGGCGTTCACCCGGGCGGGCCGGAAGGAGAAGAGGGTGGTATCACTGCCTCGCAGGTACAGGACGGGGGAGAAGGCCTCGGCGCTCTCGCCGAACTCCGTGAGCACCGTGCTGCGCGCGTCATGGAGGCAGCGGGCCACGTCGCCCCGGTGCCGGGTGTCTCCCACCAACGCGCGATAGAAGGCCCGCGAGCACGCGCGCGCCACGTCTGTCTTCACCGGCCACAGGTGCGCCACCACCGCGTCCGCGCCGCCCTGCGCGAGCAGCTCCGCCGCGCTCGTCAGCGCCCCCGGTTGAGCGCCCTGACAGGCTTCGAGCACCACCAATCGCAGGTCGCCCCGGAAGGCTCCCGCCAGCTCCTTCGCCAGCAGCTCCACGGAGAGCCCCGCGGACGCGCCGTCCGCATCCGTGAGTTGCAGGACCGGAGCCCCCTTCGCGTCCACGCCGCCATGACCGATGAAGTGCAGGATGTGCGGCGCGGGCTCCGAGCGGAGCCGGTCGATGACGTAGTCGCGCCGCGAGCGGGCCCCCACGAGCGGCTCCATCCACTCCAGCGCTCCGGAGTCGATGGCCGGCTGGAGCATGGCGCGCAGGCGGGCCGGTGCCTCTTCGTCCAGCGGCGAGACGACGAGCAGCCGCACGGCCCCAGTGACCTCGCGAGGAAGCCAGGGCTTCGTGGACTGCACCCCGCGCACGATGCACAGCTCCGGCGAGATGCCGAGGAAGTCGAGCGGCCCGGACGGTCCACAGAGCGCCTCCCAGGGAAGCGCCTGGAGCTCGCGGTCCCGGGGCAGCAGGCGCAGCAGCAGCGGCTTCTTGCTCCCGATGTTGCGCGACACGCCGCGCAGCTCGAGCAGCACCTCCTGGAGCCCCTCGCGGAAGAGGGCGGAGTGCAGCGCCCGCGCCTGCTCGGCGGACTCCAGGGGTACTCCGCGCACGGCTGCGTCCCGCACCCACTCACCGAAGCGGCGGAGGGACTCGCGCGAGTGCGCGGGCCCCAACCTGTGCGGCGCGGGCTGTTGGCCTCCGCTGCCCCGCGCTGTTGCGCTGACCTCATCGCCAGTCAGCGCGAGGTCGACCTCCAGCCAGAATCCGGGCGCCGTCGTTCCGCTCGTGCTCATGCGAGCGGAAGCCTACTCCGTCCTCATGGCACCTGGAGCAAGCGGCCGTATCAATAGAAAGTACGTCCGAGCATGGAGGCCTCGACGACGGCCGTTTCGCCATACACGGAGATGTACCAGGTCCCCTGGCTCGGGTAGTAGAGGGAGCAATACTCCAGGTTGCTGTCCGTGGCACCGGAGCGGCAGTCGTAGTTCGTCAGCGTGGGCGCTGCGTTGTAGCGCACGTAGAGGGTGCCATTGCCGGTGCCCTTCTGGAGCGACACGGTGAACGCGGGGATGCCCGACGGCAGGGTCAGGGAGTAGTGCTTCCAGCCGCCCTGGGCGGCGCTCACATGCTGCAGTGTCGCCCGCGGCGCGGTGCTCAGCCGCGGGGTCATGTAGTCGATGAACCCCTTGAGGTACGCAGCCCGCTCGAAGATGTTCGGCGCCGAGCAGCCCAGGTTGTAGCTGGCGACGCCCACCAGCTTCTTCCCGGAGGGGCCGTCCACCACCAGCGGGCCTCCCACGTCCCCCGTGCAGAAGGCGTTGCCCTGCGCCGAACCATCCGCCCCCAGTTGGTCGGTGGTGAGGGGTTGCCCCAGCGCCAGGGAGGCATCCGCGTTGGACATCAGCGGCACGCTCATCTTCATCAACGCGTCTGGGATTGCACTGCCGGGGGTTGTCTGCCCCCAGCCCGAGAGCGTGGCGATGACGCCCGGATCGGTGTAGCCGGCGGAGACATCCGCCGCCGTCGCCACCGGCAGGGCCGCCACCGTGGTGCCATTGAGCGTCAGCGGGGTCATCAACCGCAGGAGCGCCGCGTCCTTGCCCTGCGTCGGATCCCACGAGCCAATGAGGGGAATGATGTCCAGCAGCGTACTCACCTGACCCGCGCTGCTCATCGCCGCCAGGCTGTTGCTGCCCGCCGCGACGCGCAGGGTGCTGGGATGCGGGGGCGTCACGGTGCCGGTCCCCAGCACGCACTGGCGTGAAGTGAGGACCCAGTGGGTGTTGATGATGGTGCCGCCACACAGGTGGTTCCCGGCCGCGTCCTGGAGGGACACCATCCAGGGGAACTCCCCGGCGGCGGCGGGCGTGGCGCCCAAGAGAGGCCGAGCGGTCTGCGCCACGGCGGGTGGATCACCGACCGCTTCAGGGCCACAGCCAGCACC
Organism: Corallococcus sp. CA041A; assembly: GCF_003612075.1. NCBI lineage: Bacteria > Pseudomonadati > Myxococcota > Myxococcia > Myxococcales > Myxococcaceae > Corallococcus > Corallococcus sp. CA041A. The sequence goes on along the minus strand of NZ_RAWF01000256.1, from coordinate 1,962 downwards.
CAGGGACAGGAAGCCCAGCGCGACGGTGGCACGCAGGGAAGGGGACCACGGGAAGGCCGAGCGGGGAGAGGTCATGCAGCCACTCTACGGTTCGTCTTCTGGGGGCGAGCAGGCTTGTTTTCACCGCTTGAACTGGGAGTGTGGTCGTCATGGACGCGAAGGCGCATCGCTGGCTCGTCAATGAGTTGGACAAGTGGCGGGTCCCCGTCGACCTGTTGGAGCTCCGCAAGCGTGGACCCGAGGTGTTCGACGCGCTGGTGGAGATTCTCGAACAGGGCCAGCTCTCCGCCCGGCAGCGGGTGAACGCGCTCTGGGCGCTGAGCGAGCTGAGTCTGTATCGGGGAACCTTTCTGGCGCGGAACACCGTCCTGACGCGGCTCGCGAAGACCCTGGTCGTCGGCGACGAGCAGGAGTTGCGTGAGGCGGCGGCCCGGGTGCTGGTGCACCAGTTCTTCCAGCAGGTGGGCCATGCGGACCTGCGGCCGCTGTTGAGCGCCGAGGAGCTGAAGTCGCTGCTGGAGCGCGCCGAGGCGTTGGGGTTGAGCGACGAGGTCCGCGACGGCGTCTGGTCTTCCTTCAATCGCGACACTGCGCGGCGGCGTCCCAGCGAATGAGCATCCCAACAGTCGAGACTGCGAGAGGGTAGCCCTGGCCACTCCAGGGGACGCCGAACGAGGGCTGGTGGCCGGATATATCAGCCTGATATATCCGGGTGGAGGAGGCAGTCATGGCGAGGGAGAGCACCTGTCGGTTCGCCATCCTGGGGATGCTGTGCCGGGAGCCGATGAGTGGGTACGGCCTGCGAAGCACCATCGAGCGGTCGGTGGGCCACTTCTGGCAGGAGAGCTACGGCAACCTGTACCCGACGTTGGAGCGGATGGCGGAGGAGCGGCTCGTCGAGCTCGAGCCGGAGGAGCGCTCGCGGGGCGGACGGATCCGCAAGGTGTACCGGGTGACGGCGGCGGGGCGGAAGGCGCTCGCTGAATGGCTGAGGCGGCCGGTGCTCCCCCACGTCGAGCGCAACGAGCTGTTGCTCAAGCTCTTCTTCGGGGCCCAGGTGGGGCCCGCGGACTCCCTGGCGCAGGTGGAGCGCAGCCGCGCCGAGGCCGAGGGGCTGCTGGCGGTGCTGCGCCTCATCGACGAGGACGTACGCCACGCCCGGCAAGACGATCCGGAGTTTGCCTACCAGCACTTGTCGATTCGCGCGGGGCTGCTCGGGCTGGAGGCGCACCTGCGCTGGTGTGACGAGGCGCGCGAAGCACTGGGGCGCATGAAGCCGACGACAGGTTCGACGAAGAAGAGGGGAGCGCGATGAGCGGTCATCCGGACGAAGGAGCGCGGCGTCTGTCCATGTTCATGCCGTGGCTCGCCCTGGGCGTCGGGGCTGGACTGGTGCTGTTGCTGAACACGGAGTGGGCGGTGCTGCCCGGCTGGCTGATGGGCGCCCTGTTCCTCTTCTTCTCCCGGAGGCAGCGGCCCGCGGTGGGCTTCGTGGGGCTGCTGGTGGCCAACACCATCGCCGTTTACGTGGCGAACCTGGGAGTGTTCCCGGGCTCCGCCGCGAGCGCCTTCGGCATGGCCTTGGGAGGCGCGGTGGTGGTCGCGCTGCTGTACCTGGCGGACCGGCTCGTCGTGGGGCCACGGGGCACCTTCGTGGGGACGCTCTTCCTGCCAGCGGCGACGACGGGGCTGGAGCTCTTCAGCAGCCTGGGCAATCCATTCGGCACCTGGGGCGTGCTGGCCTACACCCAGGCAAAGGTGCCGGTGCTGGTGCAGCTGGTATCGGTGACGGGGTTGTGGGGCCTGACGTTCGTCCTGGTGTGGTTCGCCACGGTGGCCAACTGGGCGTTCGAGCACCGGGATACGGGGCGCCGCGTCCTGCCCGGAGTGGCGGTGTACTCGGCGGTACTGGTGGCCATCCTCGGCTTCGGAGCGCTGCGGCTCGCGGGGGCGGGGAGGGTG
>NZ_RAWF01000255.1:0-14362 GCF_003612075.1 Corallococcus sp. CA041A | reverse complement strand
GTCCGCGCCCGGGCCGGATTCCTGTCCCCGCCCCCCTCCCGGACTTCCCGTGCCGCAGCGCGTTGCACACATTCCGTGACCTGCTCGCAACTTTTCGGCGCTTCGGGTGAGAATGGATCAACGCAGCAAGCTTTCCCTTCCCCCTTCAAAAATCCGCACACCGCAGGAGCCTCAAGCCATGGGAACCATCGGGCGCACCTCCAACAACACCATCGCGCGCACCACCACGACCACGGGGACCGGCGCGGCCGCCCCGGCCAAGACGGCGACCCCGGTCACGGCGAAGCCGGCCAACACCGTGAAGGACGGCTTCGACACCAAGTCGTCGAGCGGCGCGGTGCGCACCGCGGCCCCCACGGGCGTGTTCACGGCTCCGGCCGGCGCGAAGGACAAGGCCTACGACGGCAAGATCATGGGCAAGGGCGGGCAGGCCTTCGACGCCAGCACCCCGCTGAGCCAGATCCCCGCCTACGAGCCCAAGGGCGGCGTGAAGCAGCCCGGCACCATCATCTACGTGAACGGGATGATGACGGACAAGGCTGGCCAGGAGACCACGATGCAGGCCATCGCGGACAAGACGGGCCAGAAGACCATCGGTATCCACAACTCCACCGAGGGCTTCTTCAAGGACCTGGGCCAGTGCATCACGGACAAGATGGACAAGGGCAAGAACCCGGCCGTGGATACGCTGGCGGACTCGCTCTACACGGAGCTGAAGGCCGGCCGTGACGTGCACCTGATGGCGCACAGCCAGGGTGGCCTCATCACCAGCCGCGCGCTGAGCGACGTGGCCAAGCGGCTGCGCATCGAAGACGGGCTGTCCCCCGCGCAGGTGCAGGAGAAGCTGGGCAAGGTCTCCGTGGAGACCTTCGGCGCCGCGGCGGCGACCTACCCGGACGGCCCCAAGTACGTCCACTACGTCAACGACAAGGACCCCGTGCCGGGCCTCTTCGGTCTGGGCACCAGCGGCAAGGGCCCCCTGGATCTGATCAAGCACGCGGGCAAGGACGCGAAGATCCACTACTTCTCCGAGAAGAGCATCTTCTCCGGCGCGCACAACATCAACGACACGTACCTCAACCAGCGCGTCCCGTTCGACCAGGCCCGCACCGGCAATTTCTGAGGTAGGGAACGGCGTGTGATATGACTGCACGTATGACGCTCGAAGAAGCCCAGCGACTGGTGCAGTCATTCATCCGGGGCCACGGAGGCGATGCGCAGGCCTCCGGGCTGAACGCGAAGGGATTTGGCGGCGCCGCGCTTGGCGACGCGCAGGTCTACTTCGAACACGTGAAGGACTCGGGGGCGCTGAAGTGCAGCGCCCTCATCTACCGCTTCCGCGACGCGCCCCGGCCGGGCGTCATCGACGGGTTCCGTGACGAAGAGAAGAAGGGCACGGACACCGGCGGCGGCAAGGTGGACTACGAGACCGAGAACAAGTCCCTCTTCCTGAGCCGCACGTACGGCGTGGTGCCGTCGGAGCAGCAGTTCAAGGAAGACGTGGACCGGCTCGTGGAAGCCAGCCTCGTGTGGGGCGACGAAGTGTTCAACCGCGTCGCGGATCGCGTCATCCCCGCGAAGTGATCAGCTCTTTCTCCAGCAAGGTGCAGTGGCTGCTGTCCTCCATGGGCCTGGCGCGTCCCGCGCCGCCCGCGGGGGGCCCGATGACGCGCGACGCGGCCCGGCAGCTGGTGAAGTGGTACCTCCAGTCCCAGGGCGCCGGCGTCACCGAGGGCCTCAACGAGCAGGGGCTGGGCGGCATGATGAGCGGCGAAGGCCAGTACGCCTTCGAGCACGTCGAGTCCCCGCCAGCGCTCAAGTGCAGCGCCCTCATCTACCGGTTCCGTGAAGCGCCCAAGCCCGGCATCATCGAGGGCTTCCGGCAGCAGCAGGAAGAGGGCACGGACACCGGCGGCGGCAACGTCGACTTCGAGCCGGACACCGGCAACCTGTTCCTGACCCGCACCTACGAAGTCATGCCGGACGGCCGCGAGTTCACCCGCGACCTGGACCGGCTGGGCAAGGCCAGCATCGTCTGGGGCAAGGACGTGCTGGACCGCGTGGCCCACAAGGTCTTCGGCACCTGAGCGTTCCCGAGCACCACGGGAGGCGCGCCTCATGTCAGGCGCGCCCCGGGGCCGGGCAAAGCCGCTACACCGACTGCATCACGTAGAACTTCAGGTACTTCCCTTCCGGGAACTGCAGGCGCACGGGGTGGTCCGGCGGCTGGTAGCGCTCTTCCACCAGCGCCAGGTCCACGCCAGCCTTGAAGCCCGCCTCGCGCACGGCGCCCATGAACAGGTCCCCCGTCACGCGCGCGGAGCACGACGCCGTGGCCAGCAGACCGCCGGGACGCAAGAGCGCCAGGGCCTGCCGGTTGAGGGACGCGTAGCCGTCCACGGCGGCCTCCACCGCGCGCTGGCTCTTCGCGAAGGCGGGCGGGTCCAGGATGATGAGGTCGAACGTGCGGCCCTCCTCCTTGAACGACTGGATGAGGTCGAACGCGTCCGCCGCCAGGAAGTCGTGCTTCGCCGCCGGTAGCCCGTTGCGCGTGAAGTTCTCCCGCGCCAGGGCGATGGCCTCCGGGTCCTGATCCACGGAGAAGACGCTGTTGGCCCCGCCCAGCGCCGCGTTCACGGAGAAGCCGCCGCTGAAGCTGAAGCAGTTGAGCACGTCCCTCCCCTGCCCCAGCCGGCGGATGAGGTAGCGGTTCTCACGCTGATCCAGGAAGAAGCCCGTCTTCTGCCCCTTCCACGCGTCCACCAGGAAGATGGCGCCGCGCTCGCGGATGGGGATGAGCTCCGGGGCCTCCTCGCCCCACAGCATCTTCCCGCTGCCGCGCCCGTCGTCCTCCTCCACGTCGTCGCGCCCCACCTCGTCACGGCCGAGGATGCCCTTGAGGCCTGGGACGCCCGCCTTCAGCGCCTCCACGATGAGGGGGCGGTAGGGGGTGAGGCCCGCGGAGTAGAGCTTCATCACCGCCCAGCCCGCGTACAGGTCCACCACCACGCCGGGCAGGCCGTCGCCTTCGCCATGGATGAGGCGGTAGCTGTCCGTGTCCTTCAGGTCGATGAGCGCCGTGCGCGCGGCCAGGGCCCGCTGCACGCGCTGGGTGATGAAGCGCGAGTCCACCGTCTCTCTCGCGTCCCGCGTGAGCACGCGCACCGCGATGGCCGAGTGCGGGTCGTAGTACCCGCGCGCGACGAACTTCCCGTTCTCCGTCAGGTCCACCACGCTGCCGGCCGGAATCCGCGGCATGTGCTCCAGGGCCTTGCGGAACACCCACGGGTGCCCCGCACGCAGGTGACGCCCCAGGCCTCGGGCCAGCTCCAGCTTCACGACATTCACGTTGAAACTCCTCGACTGCGGGCCGGCCGGCGGCGGGAGAGGAGGGCACGCGCCAGCTCCTCGAAGCCCCGCCCCTCGGGCGCCCGGGTGATGAAGGCCGGCGGCGCGTCGATGCGATCCAGCACCGCGCGCACGTTGGCCACGCCCACGCCCAGCTTGAACGCCTGGAACATCGGAGCGTCGTTGAAAGAATCCCCCGCGTAGACGTACCGGCCGTCCGCGGGGTCCAGCTTCTCGCCCCACGCTACCTTGGCGAAGCGGCGCGACGCGGAGAGTTTGTCGAAGCGGCCCAGCCAGCAGTTGACGTGCACCGACGAGCGCACCGCCGACACGCCCCGGGCCCGCAGCAGCGACTCGATGCGGGAGGCCCCATCATCGCCCAGCCGGGCTTCCTCGTTGTAGTCCACCGCCAGGTCCACTTCCGTGTAGCGGCTGTCCACGGACAGCCGCGCGCCGGGCACCTGGGCGAGCACGCGCTCGACCTCCTTCTCCAGGCGCTGGCGGTTCGCCACGCGCTGGGCGGGCGGCTCCAGGTACACCTTGCGCAGCTTCCCCTTGGCGTCCTTGAGGAAGAACAGCCCGCCGTTCTCCACGACGACGCCGTCCACGGGGAGCTGGCGGGCCCACGCCTCACCCCACCCCGCTGGACGGCCGCTCACCAGCACCACGCGCAGGCCGGACGCGGACAGCTGCTCCAGGGACCGCACCGTCTGGCTGCGCAGCTTGTGGCCCGTCGTCAGCGTGCCATCCACGTCGGTGAAGACGCCCTGCACACCGGACAGGTCCGCCTGCCGCAGGGGGCGCGGTTCCACGGCCTTCACACTCACTGTCTTCACATCACGTCCAGTTGCGCGAGCTGGGACTGGAAGGACTCGATGGTGGAGAGCAGCTCCGGGCCCGTGAGCGTGGCGAGCTTCAGCTTGCGCGCCTTGCGCAGGAACGCGTCCATGGTGGGGTCCCGGCCGTAGAGCGACTGGGCGCTGGCCGCGGCCTCCGCCAGGGCCTTGGCGGACGCGACCGGATCCTTCGTGGACTGGGCCAGCGCGCGCTCCAGGCGCACGCCGCACGCGGCCCACACCTCGCGGTCGTGGAGGATGAGCAGTTGGCGCTGGTTCACCGCGGACAGGCTCCGCACCAGTTCCTCCAGCCCTTCCGTCACCGTCAGCAGCCGTCCCGGCTCGGGGGCGGATTCGAGCGCGAGCGCGCCAATCTCCGCGCGGGCCTCCACGATGTGGCGCTTGTCCTGTGCGCGCAGGTTCCGGTACGCGGCGGTGCGGCCGAAGGCGTCCAGCTCCGTCTGGAGCTGCTGCGCGTTCCACAGCACCTCCTCCGGCTTGGCGTCGCGCACCTTGTTGAGCCGCGCCGTGACGATGCGCGACAGGTCGGACGTGATGGCGCGCACCGTGACGGCCGCCTTCACCTCCGCCTCGTAGCCGGGCACCACCTGGGCGCGAGACACCTCGCCGAAGGTGCTCGCGGACTCGAAGACGAGCTGGCTCATCTGTTCGCGGTAGTCAGACCGGAAGCGTTGGATTTCCGCCAACAGCTGCCAGCGGTCGCTCACCACGGACGGGTTGCGCATGGCCTCGCCCAGCTGGGTGATGCTCTGGGCCAGACTGGCCATGCCCTCCTGGAGGATGGCGGGCACGTCCGCGGGGCCCTTGCGGGGCGCGGCCGGCTGCGGCGTACCGGGGAACTGCTCCCGGATGACGTTGAGCAGCGCGTTGACGTCCATCACCGTGTCGCGGATGACGGGCGCCATCTCCTCCCACAGCGACAGGTCGGGGCTGGCGTCGACGACGGGCGTCTCGTACTTCACCAGGTCCAGGTCACTCAGCCGGGAGATGGCCTGGGCCGCGGCGAGATACACCGCTCTCAGCCGCGCGGAGAAGGCGCGGTCGGGCAGCGACTGGAGGATTTGTTCGAGCCTCGGGGTCAGGGAGGCCGGCGGTGGATTCTCGGCGGCAGCGGACACGTTGCCCCCACTCTACCGCTCGACATCGCGTCCGGGGAGTTCTAGCAAGCGTCCCGGGCCCGAGGGCTGGGCCGGGGAGTCCACGGAAATGATCCAGGTCTGTCTGTGGGAGGACGGCAGGGCTGTCTCGGGGGGTGAGGAACTGCTCGATCGGCCGGGGCCCAAGTGGATCGACGTCCTGGAGCCGAACGCGGAGGTGCTGGGCCGACTGGCCGAGCGCTTCCAGCTACACCGGCTGGCCGTGGAGGACTGCCTGCACCTGGACCAGCGGCCCAAGCTGGAGGAATATCCGCACCACCAGTTCATCGTGATGCAGGGCTTCAGCTGCGGTTCGGACGTCACGGAGCTCACGCTGCACGAGCACCACTTCTTCCTCGCGCAGGACTGGCTCATCAGCGTGCACGAGCTGCGCCTGCCCAGCCATGACGCCGTCCTACGGCGCGTGAAGGACGACCCCGCGGGCACGCTGGGCCGGGGCGTGGACGTCATCCTCTACATGCTCGCGGACGCGCTCGTGGACGCGCAGTTCCCCATCATGGACGAATTCGGCGACCGGCTGGATGACCTGGAGGACGCCATCTTCGCCGAGCCGGATCCGGAGCACCTGCAGCGCATCTTCCAGCTCAAGCGCGCGCTGGTGACGCTGCGCCGCGTGCTGTCTCCGCAGCGCGACGTGGTGGGCATGCTGTCGCGCCGGGGAATCCCGCAGATTCAAGAGAAGACGACGCTGTACTTCCGCGACGTCTACGACCACCTGATACGGCTGTACGAGCAGATCGACGCCAGCCGTGACGTGGTGGGCAACGTGATGGACGGCTACCTGTCCGTGGTGGCCCAACGCACCAATGACATCAGCAAGCAGCTCACCATCTTCGCCACCCTCTTCCTGCCCCTGTCCTTCATCGTGGGGTTCTTCGGGCAGAACTTCGAACAGTTGACGGGAACGGGCTGGTACGTCGCCATGTGGGTGACCATGGTGGGCTTCCCCCTGGGGCTCGTCGGCTGGTTCAAGTACAAGAAGTGGATCTGACGCCGCCCCCTGCGACGGGCCGCGAGGAGGCACGCATGCTGACGGTCGCCGTGGATGGGATTCCGCTGCACTACCGGGACGAGGGCCAGGGGTTGCCGGTGCTGCTCATGCACGCCTTCCCGTTGGATGGCTCCGCGTTCGACCGGCAGGTGGCCGCGCTGTCCGGACGCTACCGCTTCCTCGTGCCGGACCTGCGCGGCTTCGGGCAGAGCCGGCTGGGTGAAGGCCCCACGGAGATGCGCAAGCTGGCGCAGGACGCGCTCGCGCTGCTGGACGCGTTGAACATCGACACGGCGGTGGTGGGCGGCGTGTCCATGGGTGGCTACGCTGCCCTGGCGCTCTTGCGCGAGGACCCGGGCCGGGTGCGCGGACTGGTGCTTTCGGACACGCAGTGCACCGCGGACGAAGCCGCCGGGAAGGACAAGCGCGAGGCCACCGCGCAGCAGGCGCTGAAGGAAGGCACGGCGTCCGTCGTCCAGGGGCTGGTGCCCAAGCTGGTCCACGCGGGGCCGGACTCACCGGTGGGCCGCGAGGTGACGAAGCTGGGGCTGTCCGTGTCGCCGGAGTCCATCGCCGCCGCGCAGCGGGGCATGGCGCTGCGGTTGGACAGCAAGGATCTGCTCGCGCGCTACGCGGGGCCCGCGCTGGTCGTGGTGGGCGAGCACGACACCGTGACGCCGCTGGCGAAGGCGAAGCAGATGGCGGACCTGGTGCAGGGCGCGCGGCTGGAGGTCATCCCCGGCGCGGCGCACCTGCCCAACCAGGAACAGCCGGAGGCCTTCAACTCGGTGCTGGACAGCTTCCTCACGTCGCTGGCCTGATGGGCGGCATCCCCGTCCTTTCGCCAGGGAAGTGCGCGATGATGAAGTCCCCCGCTCCGGAAAACATGTACCTGCCCGACGTCGAGTCGCACGAGTCCGACGGGCACTACGGGAAGATGATCGCCATGGCGCGGGCCGGGGGCATGACGCCGCCGGGCATCTGGCACCTGTTCGCGTTCAAGCCGCGCATGACGGACGCGCTGTCCGCCTTCACCCACGAGGTGATGCGCGGCCCGTCCCCGCTGTCGGCCGGGCTGCGGGAGCTCATCGCCGCGTATACGTCGCGGCGCAACGCCTGCGTATTTTGAACGGGTTCTCACGCCGCGGTCGCGGCGGAATTACTGGGCAGCAAGGAGCACGTCCAGGCGGTACTGGACGATATGAAGACGGCCCCCATTCCGGAGGCCGAGAAGGCGTTGTTCGCCTTCGTGGACCAACTCAACGACGCGCCCGGAGACGTGCGCCGCGAGGACGTGGAGCGATTGAAGGCGGCCGGCTGGTCGGACGAGGCCGTGTACGACGCGGTCTCCGTCTGCGCCCTCTTCAACTTCTACAACCGGTGGATTGACGGCACCGGCGTCCAGGGCCTCTCACCGGCCATGTACGAACGGTCCGGGAAGCGCATGGCCGCGGGCGGCTACCTGCCCGCGCCACCTCCCGGTTTCCCCCCCAGGTCCGGAGGGGAACCGGAGCGCTGAGGCTCACGGCTGGCAGACGACCTGCGAGTCCTGCACGGCGCACGACGAGCAATCCGCCGTCTTCACCAGCACGCCCTGCTGGCACGTGAGGATCGCGGCGCCGTTGGGGCTGCACACGCCCTTGCCCTCCGCGTTCGTGGCGCACCCGTCGTTCTCCTGGTTGAGGGACGTGTCGCACCGCACGCTGTCCGCCAGCTCCCGGCAGCCCAGCGGCCCCCGGCACGCGAGCGGGCGCCAGGTGCCGTTGCGGCACTCCAGGGCCTGCGCGTCCTCCTGGCACACGTAGTCGCCGCCGTCACACGAGTCGCCCGAACCCGGCCCGCCACAACCGGAAAGAAGGAAGAAACCGACGAGAGACAAGAGCGCAAGGGGAAGACGGTTCATGGGTGCCGGCGACTCTTTTCGACAGGTTTTTCGCTGTCAACCGCCGCCGAGCGTCTCGCGAAAGTAACGCCGGAAGTTGCCACCCATCACACGTTCCACCCACGACTCCGGGTGTCGTTTGAGCAGGGCTTCCGTGAGTCGCGGCAAATCCGTCACATCCCGCATGCCCCGGGGCAGCGCCACCATGCCGTCGTAGTCGCTGCCCACGCCCACGCCCTCCTCCCCCATCACGTCCACGGCGTGCTCCACGTGGCGGACCACGTCGTCCCACGTGTCGCCGCCCAGGTACACCGGCGCCAGGATGATGCCCACCACACCGCCGCGCTGGGCAATGGTGCGCAGGGCCGCGTCGGACAGGTTGCGCCAGCCGCCGCCCGCCGCGCGCACGCCCGTGTGCGAACAGAAGTAGCGCACCGTGGGGTGCGCGAAGAGGTCCGTGAGCGTCTGCTCGGAGGCGTGCGCCACGTCCACGCTCATTCCCAGGCGGGCCATCTCCTCCATCACCTGGTTTCCCAGCGGCGTCAGCCCCCGGTTGCCCATCATGGGAAAGGACGAACCGCCCAGGTCGTTGTTGGACAGGTGCGTGAGCCCCATGAAGCGCACCCCGAGCCGGTGCAGCTCCGCGATCCGCTCCACCTGGCCTTCAATCGCGTGGCCGCCCTCCACGCCCAGCACCGCGGATAGCCGCCCGTGCGCGAGGTTGTCCTCCAGCGCCGCCCCCGTGGTGGCGACACGCACGGTGTCCCCTGAGCGGGCGCAGAAGGAGTCCAACTTTTCAATCTGCCAGAGCGCGCGAGTCCACTCGCTGCCGCGCGCCTCGCGGGGCCACTTGCGCCACGCGGCGAACAGCGGGAAGCCGCCAATGAACGGGAAGCCCCGGGTCACCAGCGTGAAGCACTGCAGCTTCACCCCCGCCTCGCGCAGGCGGGGGAAGTCCACGTGCCCCTCTGTCGACCGCTCGCACAGGTCGCGGTTCCACATCAGCGAATCCGCGTGTCCGTCCGCGATGCACCACTGGCGATGCAGCTCCTTCACGTCACCCATGCCAGCAGTCTTCGCCACGCCCTCCCGCGATGACAAGCGCCCCGGGACATCCCCCCGTCACACGTCACGTCCAGTCCGCGCCTTCGTCATCGCAGCCGTCCCAGAGGTCATCCTCCAGAGGAAGCCCCGCTTCCGCCGCTCCCGCCGGGCCCACGAGCGCGTCCGTGCGAACCTCCGACACCTCGCGCAGCGCTTCCGGGGGACCATAGGGCCGTCCCTCCGCGTTCAGCAGGCCCCGGAGCGCATCCCGCAGCTCCGCGCCCGTCTGGAAGCGCAGGTCGCGGTCGCGATGGAGCACCCGCTGGAGCACGGCCCGCATTCCCGGCGAAAGCCCCCGCGTGGCCTGCTCCACGTGCGCCGGTGTCAGGCATGCCATGCGCGCGGCCATCAGCGGCGCGGGGAGCCAGCTGGGTGTCTCCGCGCACAGCCCGCGCGTTCCAGGCACGGGCTGGGCCTGCTGCGCGGCGCGCTCCACGTCGTCCAGGTCCAGCAGGTGCAGCCCGGTGAGCAGCTCCAGCAGCACCATCCCCAGGGAGAACAGGTCCGCGCGGCCATCCAGCGGCAGGCCCTCCAGCGCCTCTGGCGAGGCATAGGCCACGTCCCCGCGCACGAGCCCCGGCTCCGTCACCACGCGCCCGGGCAGCCGCGACCACGCGAGCGCGAAGTCCGACAGCCGCACCCGCCCGTGCACGTCCACGCGCAGGGAACGGGGGCTGATGTCGCGGTGGACCACGCCCACGGGCAGGCCGCGCGAGTCCTCCAACGCATGGGCGTGATGGAGCGCGTCCGCCACCTCCGCGCCCACGTACGCGGCGAACGCCTCCGAGAAGGGCCGCCGCCGCAGCGCCGCGAAGCTGGACAGCGTCTCCAGGCACGGCCCGTCCACGTACTCCGTCACCAGATGGGGCGCGCCGTCGTGCACCCGCACCAGGTACACCGGCGCGATGGCCGGGTGGGACAGCCGCATGAGCAGCTTCACCTCTTCCCGCAGCCGCGCCCGCGCCACGTCATCCGTCACGTCGCGCAGGCGCTTGATGAGCACCAGTCCGCCCGGCGTGCGCGCGTAGTGCCGGCGGGCGAGCAGCAGCTCCCCTCCGGCGCGCGACCCCAGGTAGCGCACCAGCTCATAGGACGTGGCCCCGGTGGTGAAGAGGATGAACGGCCGGGACGCGGAGGACGCGGGGGGATGGGTGGCCATCGTGGGTGACGCTCCTGACGAAGAGGCGCTTCCCGGGGGTGGGAAGGCATGAGGAACTCCTCACGCCCGCGTCCTACCACCCGGGTCAGACATCCCCATCCGACCCCACCGGGCATCTCCCGACTAAAAAGGAAACGGCCCCCACCGCGAGGGTGGGAGCCGCCGCCTTCAAGTATTTTCCCCAGTCCGGAAAGACAGAGGCGCGTGAGGCGCGGGGATTACTTGTCCAGCTTCTTCACCGCCGCCACCAGGGTGACGTCGCGGGCGACCATGTCCTTGCCGTCCATCACGTAGGAGGCGCGCACCTGCGAGCCTTCCTTGATGTCGTCCAGCTTCACCGCGCGGCTGCCATTGTCCATCAGCGCGGTCCGGTCATTGGTCTTGATCTTCAGTTCCTTGTTGGTGCTGTCCACCAGCGTCAGCGTGTCACCGGACTTGGCGATCACGCGGCCGTTGACGGTGGTCGCCGCCGCGGCGCTGGTGGTGCCGGCCATGCCGGAGCCGCCCTCGGCCAGGTCCTCATTCCGGTTGGCCTGGGCCTCGGCCAGGTCCTGCTCCTCGTCGCGGACGTCCTCGTTGGCGCTGGCGATCTTGTCGTTCGCGTCCTGACGGGCCTCCGCGATGTCCTCGTTGGCGTCATGCTGCGCCGACGCCATCTCCTGGTTCTCGTCCTGACGCGCCTCCGCCGTCTCCTGCGCCGCTTCCTGACGGGCCTCGGCGACATCCTCGCGCTGCGCCTGGACGTCATCCTTCTTGCAGCCGGTGACCATCGTCAGACCCGCGACCGCCGTAACCGCAATCATGAGCTTCCGCATGTGTGACCGCCCCCTGTGAGTGTGTTCTTGAGTGCCGGTGATTTGTTCCCCGGCGTTGGGCAGAAACTGGTCGCTCCCCCCGTACCTGCACAGCGCTTGGCAACGCATGGAGCCATGAGCAGGGGCGGCCCGCGCACGAGGAAGGCCCTGGCCGCTCGCCTGCTGGGGAAGCGGAACAAAACGCATTCGAGCGCGAAAAATCCGTTCCAGTGCGCTGAAGCAGGCCTTTTGCGTGGGGGAGGCTGTGCGTTGACAGGGCAGAACCGCCCTTGTACTGGCACCGGCGGGTCCCGACCGACGGGGACCGGAAGGAGCCGTGAGGCCGTGAACGTGTGGGTCAACGGAGAAGCGCGGACGCTGCCAGAGGGCAGCACCCTTTCGTCCCTGCTGGCGCTGTTGGAGCTGGGCAGCGGCCCGGGGGTGGCGGTGGAGGTGAACGCGGAGGTGGTGCGCCGCGCCCGTCACCCCGAGCACCGGCTCCAGGACGGGGACCGGGTGGAGATCGTCACCTTCGTGGGTGGCGGGTGAGTGAAGGCCCTGGAGAGGAGACGGTCATGAGCGGTATCGCGGACAAGCCTTTCACGCTGGCGGGGGTGACGTTCACCTCGCGGCTCATCGTCGGGACGGGGAAGTACCCCAGCCACGAGGTGATGAAGCAGTGCCACGAAGCGTCGGGCGCGGAGCTCGTCACGGTGGCGGTGCGGCGGTTGGACCTGAAGGCGACGGGCGAGGCGTCGCTGATGAACTGGATCGACCGCAACAAGATGCGCCTCTTGCCCAACACGGCGCTCTGCTACACGGCGGAGGACGCGGTGCGCACGTGCCGGCTGGCGGAAGAGCTGGGCATGAGCAAGTGGGTGAAGCTGGAAGTGCTTGGCGACGAGAAGACGCTCTACCCGGACGTCGAGGAGACGGTGAAGGCCGCTCGCATCCTGGTGAAGGAAGGCTTCACGGTGCTGCCGTACACCAGCGACGACCCCATCACCGCGCGCAAGCTGGAGGACGCGGGCTGCGCGGCGGTGATGCCGCTGGCGGCGCCCATCGGTAGCGGGCTGGGCATCCGCAACCCGCACAACCTGCGGCTCATCCGCGAGGTGGTGAAGGTACCGGTCATCGTGGACGCGGGCGTGGGCACGGCGTCCGACGCGGCCATCGCGATGGAGCTGGGCGTGGACGCGCTGCTCATGAACACCGCCATCGCGGGCGCGAAGGATCCGGTGCGCATGGCCGTGGCCATGAAAAAGGCGGTGGAGGCCGGCCGCGACGCGTTCCTCGCGGGCCGCATCCCGCGCAAGGCGTACGGCTCCGCGTCCAGCCCCATCGAAGGGCTCGTGGAGTAGCGGTGCCCGTCCTGCCCCGCCTCGTGGTCATCACGGACTGGCGGCTGCCCCAGGCGCGATTGCTCACCGCGCTGGAGCGGGCGCTGGAGGCGGGGCCGGACGTCGCAGTGCAGCACCGTCACCCGGAGGCCTCCGGGCGACTGTTCCTGGAGGAGGCGCGGCTCCTGGCGGACGTGTGCAGGGGCCGGGCGCTGTTCGTGAACGGGCGGCTGGATGTCGCGCTGCTCGTGGGCGCGCACCTGCATCTGCCCGCTTCTGGCCCTTCTCCCCGCGACGTGCGCCCGTTCCTGCCCGCGGACCGGTGGGTGAGCGTGGCGGTGCATGACGCACGCGAGGCGGGTGCCGCGGTGGGCGCGGACCTGGCGCTGGTGAGCCCCGTGTTCGCTCCGGGGTCCAAGCCGGGGGACACGCGCGACACGCTGGGGCTTCACGGATTCAAGGGGCTCGCGGAGCGGTTGCCCTGCCCTGCCCTGGCGTTGGGGGGGATGACGCCGGAGCGGGCCCGGGAGGTGCCGGGGGCCTGGGGCGTCGCGGTCATCTCCGCCGTGCTGGAGGCGGAGGATCCGCGCGCGGCGGCCCGGGCGTTGCTGGACGCATGCCGGCCCCCGCGCGATTGAGGCGGCGCTATGCTGCGCGGCCGTGACGCCATCCCCGACCTCCGTTGAGCTGCGCCCGCTCGCCATCGGAGAAATCATCGACCGCGCGGCGACGTTCTGGCGCGCTCACCTGAAGCCCCTGTTCGTGCTGGTCCTGGGGTTCGACCTGCTCAACTACATCGCGGTCAAGGCGTTCACCGTCGCGATGACGCGCACGGTGGGCGTGTTGCCCGGGCTGGGTGGGGCTCCCTCGGGCACGGACCCCACGCAGGCACTGACCCAGTCAGGCATCGTGATGGGGCTGATGCTCGTGCTGTACGTGTTCCTCGTGTGGAACTTCTGGGTGGCCACGACGGCGGCGGCCCGGTACGTGATTCCCGCGAGGCTGGGTGAACCGGTGCGTCCCTCGGAAGGTCTGCGGCGGGCCGTGTCGCGCCTGGGCACGCTGACCGCGACCTACCTGCTGTCCATCGCGTGGGCCGCGGGGGTGACGCTCCTGCTGTGCCTGCCCGGCTCGCTCGTCATGGGGATGGGCGTGGTCGCGGCCGTCACCGGCAAGGGCACTGGCGGCGGAACGGTGCTCAGCATCGCGTTGATCATCATCGGCGCCATCGTGCTGGGCCTGGGCGCGTTGGCGGCGGTGCTCTGGTACTTCCTGCGCTTCATGCTCCTGCCCCCCGTGTTGGCCATGGAGGACGTGGGCGCATGGGCGGCCTTCAAGCGCTCCGGGGCCCTGCTGAAGGGCAATGTCGAGCCGGGCTTCATGGGCCGGGGCACGGTGCGGGCCATGGTGCTGTCCACGGTGGTGGGCGGCATCCTCATCGCGGTGAGCCTGGTGTCGGGGCTGCCCGCGTGGATCGTCCGGCTCGCCTACGGTGGCAACCTGTTGGACCCGGCGGCGCAGGCGGCCATTCCGCAGGCGCTGCTCGTCCCCGCGGAGCTGTTGCAGGTGGTGGGGCAGTCCTTCTTCACGCCGCTGAGCTTCGTGGTGTCCGCGTTCTTCTACGTGGACATGCGCGTGCGCCGCGAGGGCCTGGACCTGGAGCGGCGCATCGCGACCGCGGAGCCGGCGACGCCGTCCCCCTGACAACCCGTGCCCGCCCTGCCCCTGCT
>NZ_RAWF01000254.1:0-14384 GCF_003612075.1 Corallococcus sp. CA041A | reverse complement strand
GGCCCACAACATCCGCCGGCTGCTGACACGCAGCCGGCTTTTTTGCGTCTACTTCGTGCTGGAGGCCCCTGCCTCCCTTGAGGCTCAGTAGCCAGTCAGCCTTCACCCCTATTCCGCGCAGACCTCCGGTCAGACAGGTCTGCGGAACAGGTCGCCCAGGTCGGCGGGCAGCTGCGACGCCACGGCGGCGATCTCGTCCTCGGGGATGCGGTCGCGCACGGCGGTGAACACCGCGGTGACGACGCGGAAGGCCTGGTCGGGCTTGATGTTCAGGTGGTCCGCCACGTCGGTGATGAACTCATCGCGGCCAATGCGCTTGGCGCGTGAAGGTCCCCGGTGCACCGAGCAGGCCCCCAGGATGGCGCCGATGCCGCCGGGCAGCGCGCGGTAGAGCTTCACGTCCTCGCCATCCGACAGCCTGCGGGCGAGCGAGCAGAACACCGCGCTCGCCGCCTCCCGGGCTTCCAGGCCCTGGCTGTGCATGACGGCGTCCCCCTGGATTTCGTCCAGGAACGGCTGGAGCTCGAGCGACTCGTCGCGCTCCTTGACGGGCACGGCGTGGGTGTCGGGAGGAACAGGCGTGGCCATGGCAGCGTCTCCGAAGGTTCAGGGCCCCAAGGCGGGGCCGTGTTCCGAAGACGCTGCGCATGTGCCAGGGCGCCTGCATCGTCCACAGGCGCCGGGGGCGCGCGGGCGGTCAGGCCGCCGCTGAGACTTGTCCAGCCCGCTACCCGTGCGGCACCGGCCGGGGCTCCTCGTGGGCGGCGTGCGAGTCGTCATCGCCCTTCCCCTTGCTGAACCGGTTGCCCAGGCGCGTCTTGAGGCGGTCCGCGACGACGTAGAACGCGGGCACCACGAGCAGGCTCAAGACGGTGGACACGGACAGGCCACCCAGCACCGCGATGGACATGGGGGCGCGCGTCTCGCTGCCCGCGCCCAGCGCCAGCGCCGCCGGCACCGCGGACATCATCGTCGCGGTGGACGTCATCAGGATGGGACGCAGGCGTACCGGGCCCGCGCGCAGCATGGCCTGCATCGCGTCCGCGCCCTGCTCGCGCTGCTGGAGCGCGTAGTCAACCAGGATGATGGAGTTCTTCTTCACGATGCCCATGAGCAGCAGCAGGCCAATCATGCTGAAGATGTTCAGCGTGTTCCCCGTGATGAGCAGCGCGAACGACGCGCCCGCCACCGACAGGGGCAGGATCGTGAGCACCGTCACCGGGTGCAGGAACGAATTGAACTGCGCGCCCAGCACCATGTACGCGACGGCGATGCCCATGAAGAGCGCGAAGATGAGGCTGCTCATCGAGTCGCGGAACGCCACGCTCGCGCCGCCCGCCACCACGCGGATGCCGCCGGGCAGGTCCTTGCCCAGGGACTCCACCGTGGCCAGCGCCTCCTCCTGATTCGACCCCGGCGCCACGTTGGCGAAGATGCTGATGGCGCGCTCACGGTCTCGCCGGGTGATGGCCTGCAGCGCGGGCAGCTCCTGCTGCGTCACCAGCGACGACAGCGGCACCAGCGAGTTGTTCGCCGTCCGGACCTTCAGCAGCGACAGGTCCTCCGGCCGCGAGCGCTGGCTCGCCAAGAGCCGCATGCGCACGTCGATGCGCCGCCCGCCGCTGCTGTACTTGCCCACGCGCACGCCGCCCACCAGCGCGTTCACCGTGGACGCCACCGCCTGGATGGGCACGCCCACGTCCGCCGCGCGAGCGCGGTCAGGGGTGATGCGCAGCTCCGGCTGGCCCAGCTGGTAGTCCGTGTCCAGGTCCACCACCTTGCCGGACGCCTGGAGTTGATCGCGCAGGGACTGGCTCGCCTCCACCAGCTTGTCCCAGTCCGACCCGCGCACGCTGAACTCCACCGGGAAGCCGCGCTGCGCGGTGAAGCCCGCCTGGGACAGGTCCTGCACCACCGCGCGCAGGCCCGGGTAGCTGTTCAGCTCCTTGCGCAGCACCTGCGCGAAGTCCGCCTGCGACATGCGCTGATCCGTCGGCACCAGCGTCAGGTTCATGTTGCCGGAGTTCACGGCGGACCCGCTGCCGCCGCCGCCCACCACCACGAACACGCGCGTCACCTCCGGACGGCTGGCGACGAACTCCTCCGCGCGCTTGAAGAGGCGGTTGGTCTCCTGCAGGCTGCTGCCCACCGCCGTCTGCAGGCGCACGGACATGCGGCCCTGGTCCTGCGACGGGACGAACTCGCCGGGCAGCGCCTTGAACGCGAACGCGCTCAGGAACAGCATGGCCACCGCCACCAGCAGCACGCGCCAGGGCCGCACCAGCCCCCAGCCCAGCGCCCGCGCGTACAGCGCCTCCAGCTTGGAGAAGGCCTTGTCCACCACCACGCCAATGCGGCTGCGGTGCTCGCGGGACGTCTTGAGCAGCTGCGCGCAGCGCGCGGGCGCCAGGGTGATGGCCTCCACGTAGGACAGGAGCACCGCCACGCACAGCGTGACGCCGAACTGGAGGAAGAACCGGCCGATGATGCCCTTCATGAAGACGACGGGCAGGAAGATGGCCACCACCGCCAGCGTCGCCGCCAGGGCCGCGAAGGTGATTTCGGCCGTGCCTTCACGCGCGGCGCTCACCCGGTCCTTCCCCTCCTCCGCGTGCCGGAAGATGTTCTCCAGCACCATGATGGCGTCGTCCACCACGATGCCCACGGCCAACGCCAATCCCAGCAGGGTGAACGTGTTGAGCGTGAAGCCCAGGAAGTAGATGACCGCCACCGTCCCCAACAGCGACATGGGAATGGCGAGCACGACGTTGAGCGTGCTGGAGAGTGACCCCAGGAACACCCAGCACACGAACGCGGTGAGGATGCACGCGAGCAACAGCTCGAACTCAATCTCATGCACGCTCTCCTCGATGAACTGCGTCGAGTCGAAGTTGATGCTCGCGCTCATGCCCTCCGGCAGCTCCTTCTGGAGCTGCGCCAGCTGCTCACGCACCGCCTGGGCCACGGCCACCGCGTTCGCGCCGCGCTGCTTCTTGATGCCCATGGCCTGGGCGGGCTCGCCGTTCACGCGAGCCAGGCGGCGCTCGTCCTCGAAGCCGTCCTCCACGATGGCCACGTCGTGCAGGTACACCGGGCGGCCGCCCTCCTCGCGCACCACGACGTTCTGAAGCGTCTCCAGGTCCAGCGCCTCGCCCATGAAGCGCACGTTGACCTCGCGGCCCTGCGTCTCGATGCGGCCCGCGGGCAGCTCCACGTGCTCGCGCTGGAGCGCGGCGGTGATGTCCGTGACGGTGAGCCCGTGCGCGTCCAGCTTCTGCGCGTCCACCCAGATGCGCACGTTGCGCTCCAGGAGGCCGCCCAGGATGACCTCGCCCACGCCGGGCACCGTCTGCAGGCGCTCCTTCACGCGGTAGCGGGCGAAGTCGCTCACCACCTGCTGGGAGAACGGTCCGGCCACGCCCAGCCACATGATGGGCTGGTCCTCCGGGTTGGACTTGGAGACGACGGGCGGATCGATGTCCAGCGGCAGCCGGCGCTGGGCCTGGCTCACCTTGGTCTGCACGTCCTGCAGCGCCAGGTCCACGTTGCGCGACAGATCCAACTCCACCGTGATGTTGGCGCTGCCCTGGCGCGCGGAGGACGTGATGCTCTTGACGCCCTCCACCTGCGTCACGGCCTCCTCGATGAACTCGACGACGTCCGACTCCACGGCCTCCGGGTTGGCGCCCTCCCACGACACGGAGATGTTGATGGTGGGGAAGTCGACGTCCGGGAACTGGCTGATGCCGATGCGCTGGGCCGCCACCAGTCCGAAGATGATGGTCGCCGCCATGATCATCCAGGCGAACACCGGCTTCTTGATGCAGACGTCGGTGATGCTCATGGCCGGCCCTCGGCACCCGCGTTCGGGTTCGTGTCGCCGCGGGCCTCAGCCGGGGGCTGCTCGCCTCCCACCTTCGGCTTCGGGCGCTCCTGCTCCACGCGCACGGCCACGCCGTCGCGAAGGGCCTCCGCGCCGCGCACCACCAGCGTCTCACCGGGCTTGAGGCCTTCCTTCACCTCCACCCGTCCGTCCGGCGTGCGCAGGCCCAGTTCCAGGATGCGCTCGCGCGCCTTGTTGTCCGTCACCACGAACGCCAGGAAGCCGCGCTCGCTGGGGCGGATGGCTGTCTGCGGAATCACCGGGCTGCCCCCGCGCGACTCCACCGGCACGCTCACCGTGGCGAAGGCGCCAGGGCGCAGCTTCTGCGCGGCCTCGCCCGTCACCTCGGCGGTCACCGCCACCATGCGGCTCTGCGTGTCCGCGCTCGCGGACACGTAGGTGATCTTCGCCTCGTACGCCCCGCCGTCCGAGCGCACCGTGAAGCGCGCGGGCATCCCCGGGGTGATCCGCGTCACGTCCGCCGCGGGCACGTTGAAGCGCAGGAGCAGCGGTTCGCGGCGCAGGAGCGTGGCCAGCACCACGCCCGGCTGCACGTACTGGCCCGTCTGCACGGTGCGCGTCTGGAGGACGCCGTCCATGGGGGCGCGCACGTACGCGTCGCGCTGGTTGAGCTGGGCTTGATCCAACGCCGCCTTCGCGGCCGACACGTCCGCCTGGGCGGTGGCGGCGCGGGCCTGGTACGTCTCCAGCTGTTCGGCGGGCAGCAGGCCCGGGCTCTGCGCGTTGACCTCCGCGCGGCGCTGGGCGCCGGCCTTGGCCTCCACCAGCGCGGCCTGGGCCTTCTGCAGCACGGCCTCCGCGGCGCGCACGGCGATGGCGTAGCGCGCGGGTTCGATCTCCGCGAGCGTGTCGCCCTTCTTCACCGTCTGGCCTTCGGTGAAGGACACCCGCTCCAGGGCGCCCGGGACGCGCGCGGTGATCTGCACGCTTTCGAAGGCCTCCACCGCGCCCACGGCGCTGACCGCGTACTCCACGTCACGCGACTCCACGGGCGCGACCTCCACGGGGAACTGGAGGGGGCCCCGGCCCGCGGCCTTGCCACCTTGCGCGGTCGCTTCCTTCTTGCAGCCAGGGGCCAGGGACAGCACGGCCAGCGACAGGGCCAGCACACCAGTGCGTTGCATTGCCTTCACGGTTCCTTCCCCAGCGGATTCAGTCCGACAGCGGCCCGCAGGCCCAACAACGCCACGCCCAGCCCATAGCGGTTCTGGGCGAGCGCCACCTCCGCCTCGAAGAGGCTGAGCGACGCGTCCGCCAGGGTGAGCGCGGTGGACAGGCCCTGGCGGTAGAGGATGCCTGTTTCCGCGGCGTTCTTGCGCGCCGCCTTCGCCGCCTGCTCGCTCTGCGCGAGCGCGGCCCGCGCCGTCTCCAGATTCACCCGAGCCTGCTCGATGTCCACCGGCACGCGGCGCGTCGCGGCCTGGGTGTTCAGCTCCGCGACGTTGGCGTTGGCCACGCGCTCGTCGCGGTCCGCGTAGCGGGCGCCGCCGTCGAAGAGCGTCCAGGTGAGGTCCAGGGCGAGGAAGCCATCACCGACGTTGCCGTTGAGGCCCGCCTCGTTGGTGAGGCGGTACTGGGCGCTCGCGCCCAGGGACGGCAGCAGGCGAGCCAGGGGCTCCTTCGCGTTCTCCCGCAGCGAGCGCACGCGCAGGCGCGCGGAGAGGATGTCCGGCCGCCGGTCCGTGGCCCCCTCCGTGAGCAGCTCCAGGGACGGCGTGGGCTGGGTGGCGTCCGCGAGCAGCGGCTCCGGCGGCGCGAGCCCACCCTGCACGGGCTCCACGAGCAGGTAGCCCAGCTCCAGGCGGCTCGTCTCCGCGGTGCCCAGGGCGGCGGCGAGGTTCGAATGAGCGGTGGCCAGCTCCAGCTCCGCGCGGGTGACGTCGTTGGTGCTGGCGAGCCCGGAGCTGGCGCGGGCCTGTGCGTCCGCCAGGCTCTGCTTCGCGTAGGCCAGGCGCTGCTCGGCTGCCTGGTACACCTGCTGGTTGGCCAGGGTGACGAGGAAGGCGTTGGCGGCGCTGAAGGACACCTGGCGGCGCGTCTCCACGGCGTCCAGCTTGAAGGCCTCGCTCTCCAGCTTCGCGGCCTTGTAGAGCGGGAAGCCGCGCGCGTCGAAGAGGGCCATGCGGCCGGAGAAGACCGCGCCCAGGGCGTTGTACTTCTGGAGCACGACGGTCTGTCCACCGACCTCGCGCGTGGACTCACGCAGGCGCCGCGTGTAGGTGCCAGCGGCCGTGATGGTGGGCAGGAAGAAGGCGCGGGCGCGGGCGACGCGGGCCTGGGCGGCCTCGGCGGACTGCCCCGCGGCGAGCACGGCCTCGTTCTTCTGCGAGGCGAGCTCCACGGCGCGCTCCAGCGTCAGCGGCGCGGCATCGCCGGACGGCATCGGCGGCTTGGGGAAGGCGCTGGCGGGAGCCTCGGTGGCGGGCGCCGGAGACGGGGCCGGAGGCGTCTGGGCGAAGGCGTCCGGGGCCAGCGCGCAGAGGCAGGCACCCAGTGGCGCGGCGAAGAGGGCACGGCGGACGGTAGGCATAAGGCGTGCGGTGGAACGGGCCAATGTTGAAAGGTCAGCGGCCCCTATACACGGAAGCCGTCATCTGGGGGGTGATGAGCGGTGCGTGTCTGGACGATGCCTCGCGCAGCGGACTAAGGGTCGGGGAAGAAGGCTCTCGGGTTGAATTGCCGACGGGTGGCGACATCGCCCTACTCCGGGTGTGGGCGCGCCCCAGAATGCGTGTCCCATGCGTTTATTCCTGGTCGCTGTGCTCGCGAGCACCCTCGCGGGGTGCTCCAAGGGCGATGAGCTCAAGTCCGCCGCCCTGAAGGTGCAGGTTCATTACGAAGGATTTCGGCCGGGGTGCGTGACGCTGACCGTCACGGATCAGGCGGAGGTGTCCCAGCACGTCACGAAGGACGTGAACGTGTCCGCCGGTGCGCCTCCGGGCACGCTGTCCGTGGCGGTGTTCCGGCAGGCAGGCTGGAGCAACGACGTGAAGCTCCTGGCCCAGGCACACGAGCAGTCCTGCGAAGGCGCCCGGGTGGCGATCGCGGAGGCCACCGCGAGCCTCGCGAAGGACGGCATCACACCGGTGGAGCTGCTGCTGGCGGCCACGGATGGCGACGGCGACGGCTACGTCGTTTCGTCCGAAGGCGGCACGGACTGCAACGACCGCGACGAGACCGTGGGCGGTCCCAAGCCCTGGTACGCGGACGATGATGGCGATGGTTACGGCAACGGGCTCCTGCCGCCCCGCGTGGTGGCATGCGAGGGGCCCGCGCTGACCGCGTCCCGCACCGGAGACTGCAACGACCGCGACCCGAGCGTCCACCCGGGGCAGGCGGAGTTCCGCTGCGATGGCAAGGACGACAACTGCGATGGCGTGAACGACGAGTCGTTCGACGTGGGCAGGACGTGCCGTGACACGCTCGACTGCGAGGGAGTGACGGCCTGTGGCGGCACGAATGGGGGCAGCGTCTGCGCCAACACCGCTGTCCCCGCTCCCTACTACCTGGACACGGATGGAGACGGAAAGGCGGGCACGGAGGCGGGCCGGAAGTGCGGACCGATTCCCGAGCACGCGAGCAGGGTGCCATCCGACTGTGACGAGAGCTCCCGCTTCCGCTCACCGGACCTGGCGGAGGTCTGCGACCGGATCGACAACGATTGCAGCGGTGGGCCCGACAATGGCCTGGCTTGCAACCTGGACTGGCGGACGCCCGTGGTGACCGACGGCACGAAATGGAATGCGACCGCGACGGATGGAACGACGACGATCTGGGTCGCGGGTGATGGCGGCAAGCTGGCCCGATCCCAGATGGATTTCACCGGGGGCAGGTACGTCACCTGCGACGGTGACTGGAAGGACGCGTGGGTCGCGGCCTCCGGAGAGTTGTTCCTCGCGGGCGGCAAGAACAACTCCGGCCGCTTCGCGCGGGTGACCGTGAACGCGGACGAGTGCACGCTGGAGACCAACAACGTCCCCCAGGTCGTGAACGGCCTCATCGGTATCGAGAATCCATCGGGAGCGCCGACGCTCTACGGAGTCACAGGGGGTGGCAGGAGCTTCCGGTGGACGCCTCCCGCCGCTCCGGAACAGACGCAGGCGAACCAGCTGGACGCAAGCCTGCGCGCCGTCAGCGCCGCGGGCCGCCCGGACACGCTCCTGGCCGTGGGAAGCAGGAGCGCCAGGCCCGTCGCGTTCCGGTTCGACGCGGCGAGTTCCACCTGGAGAGAAGAGGCGATTTCCACGACACTCACGGGCGAACTGCGAGGCGTCCACGTCGTCAACGCAAACTACGCCTACGCGGTGGGCGACAACGGAATGGCCTTCGAACGGACCGACGGAGTGTGGAGCGCGATGAAGCCCCTGCCCTCGCCTTACACGAGCCGCGACCTCCAGGACGTCGTGGCCTTTGGAAAGACCGCGGTCTACGTGGCGACCATCGAGGCGGGCGGCACCGGAGGGTCCGTCCTCTTCTTCAACGGCAACGAGTGGAGCGTCGTCTACACCGACGTGAATTCTCCAGCCCGGGCCCTGCGCTCCCTGGACGGGAAGACGCCCACGGGGGTCGTCACCTCGGGGGACCGCGGCGCGGCGGCCAGCTTCGTCACGACGCGTTGACCGCCCCGCCATGGACCTGCGCGCCGAAGCCCTGACCCTCCGCTACGGCACCCGCACCGTGCTGGAGCCCACGGATTGCCACGTCCCGCCCGGCACGCAGGCGCTGGTGCTGGGACGTTCGGGGTCGGGCAAGACGACGCTCCTGAAGGCCTTCGCGGGCCTCCTGCGCCCCTCCTCCGGCCGGGTGACGTGGGACGGACAGGACGTCTCCAGGCTCTCGGCGCCGGAGCGGCGCGCGCAGCAGGCGTCGTTTGGCTTCGTGTTCCAGACGGATGCGCTCTTCGACTCGCTGACGGTGCGGCAGAACGTGATGCAGCCATTGCTCCGCCGTCGCGTGCCGGAAGACGAGGCCCGCGAGCGGACGGACGCGGTGCTGCGCTCGGTGGGACTGGCGGACGCGGCGGACACGCTGCCGGAGCGGTTGTCCGGCGGCATGAAGAAGCGCGCGGGGCTCGCGAGGGCGATCGCGGCGAGGCCGGCGGTGCTGCTGGCGGATGATCCGTTCGCGGGCCTGGATCCCGGCACGGCGCGTCAGGTCGCGAGGGTGCTCCTGGAGGTCGCTGGCCAGGGAACGCTGTTGGTGGCGGCGCCGGAAGCGCCGGTGGATCTTCCCCTGCCCCGCTGGTTGTACCTGCGAAGCGGCAGACTGGTGCACGATGGGGCCCCGGCGCCGCAGCTCGAAAGCGCGCCGGACGAGGCCCTCGCATGACTCCGCGGTCCCAGCACCCGTGAGCACCACCGCCCTGGCCTGGCTGGGACGCTCGGCGATGCAGGCGGTGGGCGGCGTGGGAGCGCTGGCCCTGGTCGCGGGCCGCACGGCCTGGGGCCTGCGCAGGCTGGAGCGGCGCGAGCTCGCGCGAGGGCTGGTGCAGTTCGGCTACGGCTCGCTGCCCCTGGCGTTGGCGACGGCGGCGCTGGCGGGCGTCATCGTGGTGGTGCAGGCGTCGCTCTACATCCAGCGCTTCGGGGCGAGGGCCTTCCTGGGATGGGCCGCGGGCTACGGCGTGCTGTGGGAGTTCGGCCCGCTGTTGCTGGGGCTGATCATGTCGGCGCGGATCGGCGCGAGGAACGCGGCGGAGCTGGCCACGCTGAAGGTGGGCGGACAGATTGAAGGCCTGCGAGGCATTGGCCTGGATCCGTTCGCGCTGCTGGTGGCGCCCCGGGTGGTGGCCATGGAGCTGAGCATGCTGGGGCTGAGCACGTTCACGTTCCTGGTGTCCATCCTCTGCGAGGCGGTGGCGGCGAAGCTCACGTTGGACCTGCCGGTGCGGGTGTTCTTCGGGACGTTCGCGCAGATGCTGAATCCCTCCGACATCCTCGGGGGCGTGGTGAAGACGGGGGCTTTCGGGCTGGCCATCTCGCTGGTGTCCACGGCGGTGGGGCTCCGGGCGAAGGGAGGAGCCCGCGCCGTGGGAGAGGCCGCGGCGAGCGCGGTGGTGCTGGGCTGCGCGGCCATCTTCCTGTTGGACTTCCTGCTGACGTCGCTGCTGTCGAAGGTGCTCGCATGAAGCGCGTGCTGCTCTTCTTCGGGGCGCCGGGGGTGATGCTGGCGCGCACGGTGCGGGCGGGCGCGCGGGAGGGAATCCCGTGGCGTGAAACCCTGGCGCAGGTGCACGAGCTGGGCGGGCGCAGCGTGTGGCTGGTGATGTCCGGCATGGCCTTCTTCGGCGCGGTGCTGGTGATGATCGCCAACGCGCAGGCGAAGAAGCTGATCGGCAACGTGGCGGTGCTGGGCCCGGCCTACTTCGAGATGCTGGTGCGCGAGTTGGGCCCCGCGGTGTCGGCGCTGCTGACGGCGTCGCGAGCGGGCGCGAGCCACTCCGCGGAGCTGGCCACGATGAGCGTGAACGAACAGGTGGAGGCGCTGGAGATGTCCGCGGGGGATCCCTACGCGGACCTCGTGGCGCCCCGAGTGGTGGCGGGGTTGGTCGGAGTGCCGCTCCTGAGCGTGCTGGGGACCATCGCGGCAACGGCGTCAGCGGTGCTGGTGGCGAGCGTGGCGTTGAACATCGACGGCCGGGCATTCATGGACGCGAGGTACGTGGATGGGTGGGACGTGCTCGTCGGAGGGCTGAAGGTCGTGGCCTGCGGGCTGTACATCCCGCTCGCGGCGGCGGTGGCGGGGTTGAACGCCCGGGGCGGAGCGGAGGCGGTGGGCGAGGCCACGACGGACGGCGTGGTGGCAGCCAGTCTGGGATGTCTGTTGATTGACCTGACGGTGTCGCTTGCGTTCCAGTTCGTGCGCCTGTGAGTGACACCGGTCCGGACACGCTGCTCTTCGATGACGTGGCGATCGCCTTCGAGCAGAGCCGCCGCGTCCTGGACGGCCTGAGCGCGCAGGTCTCCACGAGGGAGCTGACGTTCATCGCGGGAGCGAGCGGCTCCGGCAAGAGCGTGCTGTGCCGGCTGGCGGTGGGCCTGCTGAAGCCCGAAGCCGGCAAGGTGACGCTGTTCGGGGAGCGGGTGGACACGCAGCCGGAGAGGACACTGGTGACACTCCGCCGCCGGGCCCCGTATCTGGTCCAGGGACCCGCGCTGCTGGACTGGAGGACGCTGCGGGAGAACGTACGCCTCGCGGACCCGAACGCCCCGGAGGAAGCCGTGGAGACGGCGCTGGAGAAGGTGGGCCTGAAGGAATGGGCGGACCGGCTGCCGCCGGAGCTGGGGCCCGGGGCAAAGAAGCGGGCAGCCATCGCGAGGGCCCTGGTGCTCAAGCCGCGCTACCTGCTGTTGGACGAGCCGACGACGGGGTTGGACCGGAGGGCGGCGATGCAGGTGGAGGCGGTGTTGGCGTCGTTGAAGGAGCAGGGCCTGGGGGCGTTGGTGGTGTCGCACGACTACCGGCAGTTGAGAGGCATCGCGGACCGGGTGCTGGTGGTGGCGAAGGGGCGCAGCGCGTACCTGGGCAGCCCGGAGGGCTTCCTGGAGTCCCCCGCCCCGGAGCTGCGAACGCTGACAGCGCCGTTCATGGAGGGCGCGACGGATGGATGAGCAACGGCTGGAGTTGAAGGTCGGGGCGCTGGTGCTCGCGGCGCTGGTGGGAGTGCTGGTGTTGCTCTGGTTGATGGGAGAGCTGACGCTGGGCCGAGGCGCCAAACTGGAGGTGGACTTCGCGCACACGGGCAACGTGGTGCAGGGAGCCCCGGTGAAGCTGGGAGGCGTCCAGGTGGGCAAGGTGGACACCATCCACCTCCTGGCGGACCGAAGGGACGCGAAGGGACTCCCCCTCCCCGTCCGCATGGACCTGTCCGTGGAGCCCGCGGCGAGGGGCGCCCTGCGCAAGGACGCCAGGGTGACGGTGGGAACGGTGGGCCTGCTGGGTGAACCCTATCTGGAGTTGAACCCAGGCAACGCGGATGCTCCGCTGCCGGAGAAGGCAGCACTCCGGGGCGTGGACGCGCCGCGCCTGGACCTGCTGTCGGAGCAGCTGTCCAAGTTCGTGACGCTGTTGTCGGACATGCTGGAGAAGGACCCGGAGGCCGTAACGGGCCTGGCCGCCAACGTGTCGCGGTTGGCAAGGACGCTGGACGAGGTCCTGACGGAGAACAAAGGCGACGTGAAGATCCTGGCCACGGAGCTGTCGGCGGCATCAAAGGACCTGAGGCAGCTCGCGCAACTGGCCAAGGAGTCAATGCAGCCCGGAGGCAAGGGAGCAAGGCTCCTGGACGACGCCTCCGCCGTGGCGGCCCTGATGCGAAAGGACCTCCCCGGCCTGACGAAGTCCGCCGGAACGACGCTGGACGGCCTGGCAGCGGTGACAGGCCCGCTGACGCCGGAGGACGGCCAGCAGGTGAAGCTGGCCCTCCAGCGCTTCACGGCGGCTGCGGGTCAGCTGGAACAGATCGCCACCAAGGCGGACCGGATCCTGGGACAGCTCGACTCCGGAGAGGGAACCGGAGGCGCCCTGCTAAAGGACCCGGCGCTCTACGACGAGCTGAAGACCCTGGTCACGGACCTGCGCAAGCATCCGTGGAAGATCCTCTGGAAGGACTAGCCCAAACCCGCGCAAGAACTAGTTCACAGCAGGACCAACACTGTGCACGTCGAACAGCACAAAACACAAATGCACAAAAACAAAGAAACAAAAACAAAGAAACAAAAACACTCCAAGCAGCCATAAAGAAGAACAACAAGCACGACATCGCAGCTGCCATTGACGCCATTAGGCGAAACTCATCGGCAAGCTGGCTAAATTCTCTTACTCTCGCACTAGGAACAATCAACACCAAAAATGCGAGTTCGGCGCTCGACGTTCTTTCGATCTATGAATCACCCAATGGTCTTAGCGCCAAAGAGCATCGCAGCATACTTGGCTACAAGAGCATCGTACAGGCCCTAGTCTCCGTGTCGCATGAATCCGAAAAGCTAGATTTCTGGAAATCAAACAAGATCACAAAGCTATGGAGGATATTTTCATACATCGAGTCACAATCGATTTTTACTAGAAACGCCATAACAAAGGCAGCGAAAAATACGCCAACTAAACCAGTCTTCATGCTGGCCAATCCCACGGTCGAACTTCCTGGCTCAAACGGCGCCGCAAGCGTCAGCCTCCAACTGAACCATGAGTCACTCGTAGACGCAGCAGAACTGGTGCTTCGAATCACGCTCCACAAGGAAGACACACAAACGCAAGACAACAAACTGACTCCACAAACACCCTATGAGGACCCAGATTTCGGCAAACTCCTAACCTACACATTGGCTTGGCACCGCTTCGATCATCTCTGGAGGCAAATTCAGTACGAAGATTGGACATCGGCACGCCAAGACGACCATGGCTTCACTTGGGAACCCACCAATAAGCTCCAATTCATCCAGCGCGAAATCGGAAACTATCGCGAGCGGATGTATCTTCAGCAAATCACATTTTCTGACAATTTCACCACCAAGGCAACAGCACACAAGAGGGCGAAACTGCTCGATCGCATTGCCCGCAGCCTCACCCCGCCGAGACCAGGTAAGACATGGGACCTTGGACTGGACATCGACGCACTAAGGGAACTCGTAGGGTCCAACCATCACGAACTCGCAAGATTGTCATACGCGCGACGGCGATTTTTGAGTCCGCTAATTAGTTCAGACTTCAGCAAGGAACTAGAGGTCAGACACGCACTCAGAGAATTGGCGCTCGCTCTTCACATTCAGAATCAAAGAAGCATCAAGGAGAACAAAGAGCCACACAACCTGGTGTTTCTCGTAACGAGACATCGCCTCTCCGAAATAATCAGCAAGACAACTCGCATTGATGTCAATTTCTGCGCAGCCCGATTGGACGAGATGGTCTTCAGCGCGCAGCGCAAGAATCTAGAGATCTGGGACCAGCCGCTAATTTCCATTGACTCCAACAGACTACTCCTAGTTCCGTCCATTATTACCTCCGCCCATCCCATTCGAACCATTGAACACCTAGCTTCTTCGCGTTCAAAATCCGCGTTCGACCCACGTGGCTCCCACTTTGAAGGCATGATCTGCTCAAGACTTGAGGAGCTAACGCAGTCGCCAGTAGAAAATGGAATTCAGTTTATTGCCAAAGACGGTCGACAAGTTGAATACGATCTATTTCTCTATTGGCAGAAACACTTGTTCATTTTTGAACTTAAGTGCCTCAAGCAAACGACAAGCCCAGTAGATGATTATGGTGCACTTGAGGAAATTGAATACGCAGAAGATCAACTTGAGCGGCGCCTTGCGATCCTAACGAACGAGTGGCCGCTACTGAGATCAAAAGCAAAGCGACTTCAACTGCCGGAGGCTCCACCTAGGGCGTGTCCGCAAATTAGAGCCAGAGGCGGATGGAGGCGATATGGACCATCGCCAGGTAGTTGGCGGCGCGCTTCTCATAGCGCGTCGCCAACTAC
>NZ_RAWF01000253.1:0-14543 GCF_003612075.1 Corallococcus sp. CA041A | reverse complement strand
ACCCAGATGTGCCTGGGGGATGGCAACTTTGGCGTCTGCCAGAGCCAACTCGCGCCCAGACCTGAAACGTGTAACTCGTGTGATGATGACCTTGACGGCATCGTTGACAACATCACCCCCCAAGGCTGCTCCGTGAACAAACCGGGTGCGTGCTCCGCCGGCCGGTTGATTTGCTCCAACGGAGACTACGCCTGCGAGCAGGTCATCTTTCCCACTCCGGAAGCGTGTGACGGCGTCGATAGTGATTGTGATGGCGTGCGCGACGAGGACGAGTTTGGTCGGATCTCTTGTGGTGTTGGAGATTGCTATACCTCGAAATACGCCTGTCAGGGCGGTGTCTGGCAGGTCTGCTTCCCTCTGCCGTCCTCCCCTGAAGTCTGTGACGGGCGGGACAACGATTGCGACGGTGTGAGTGATGAAGGGCTGGGAACATTGAGCTGTGGGCAGGGGCAATGTGCGGCATCCGTCCCGGCGTGTCGTGATGGCCAGCCCCAGACATGCATCCCGCTGGCTCCAGAGCTTGAGCGCTGCGACGGTCGGGACAACGACTGCGATCTCGCTGTGGACGAAGGCGATGTCTGCCGGTTTGATGACATGTCCTGCGAATGCACGCCAGTGCCACAGACGGAGGCCTGCGCCCATACCGCTTGCGGTGTCGCTCCGGATGGCTGCGGTGGCAGCCATGATTGTGGAACGTGCCCGACGCTGTGAATCCCATCCGCTCTCCTGATTCTCCGCATGGGGGCGTGCGAATCCGTCGGTGTGTAAATAATTTTCACTGAAACATCATAGATTATCTCGGGAATCACCATGAAACGAGTCTCTGCTTGCGCGGTGGTCTGGATCTATGCCACGCAACTCGTGGCCAGTTGTAGCCCTTCCGCTCCCATCAACGACACACGTCAACTCATGGCCACACGGCGCCAGCACATCGGTGATGCTTCGCCCCCTGTCGTCGATTCCGACACCGTCCTTCAGACCCAGACGAGTTCTTCGAAAGCCGCAGGCTCCACGATGCCTGGTGCATGGGTCACGTCGGTGGGCACCGCCCGCTACACGTTCCCATTGTGGACGTCTCCAGGGCGACTGGGCATCGAACCACGGCTGGCGCTGAACTACAGCAGCGACAGCGGCAATGGGCTGATTGGAATGGGTTGGAATCTCGCCGGCCTTTCACGCATCACACGCTGCCGCAAGACGATGGCCCACGATGGTGCCTCTGACCGGATCCGCTTCGATACGAGCGATCGCTTCTGTCTGGACGGCCAACGGCTGATGGTTGTCTCAGGCGCCTATGGTGCTGACGGAGCCGAGTATCGCACCGAGAATGATGTCTATGCTCGCGTTGTATCTCTGGGTGTAGGCGACAATGGACCCGCCACCTTCAAGATGTACACGAAGGATGGTCTGATCCTTACATTGGGGGGGAGCGGCTCCGCGACCCACCAGCAGCCCATACCGGAAGGGGGCACGCGCACCTTCGCCTGGGCCCTGTCCCGCGTCGAGGATCGCAGCGGCAACTTCCTCACGGTGACATACGACATTCCCGCTGCGGCAGAGGAGCAGCTGCCGGTGGAGATCCGATACACAGGTTCCTCCGTGGCGGGAGCACCTCCTGCGCTCGCGAGCGTCTCCTTCGCGTACGAACCGCGTACGGATGTGGTGGGCAGCTTCGCAGGCGGATTCTCCCTCCAGCTTCGGCGCCGGCTGAAGAAAATAGAGGCATGGGGGCCTACCGGGCTGGGCCAGACGCGCTCCTTGTTGCGTTCGTACACGCTGGGCTACCGCTACGACGGACTGCCGAACGAACCGAATGGGAGCGCCGCGGGAATCAGCACCCTGGGCGAAGTGACGGAGTGTGACGGAAGTAACATTTGCCGAAACCCCTTCCGGTTCACCTATGCCCAAAGCCTTGACCCCACTAGCTGGGGAAACCTGTGGAACTACGCGCTGACGACAGAGCCTCCAAATCCGAGCGCATATGCTGACCTGCAGTCCTTCTTGGGCGCTGACGTCAATGCGGACGGACGGGACGACCTCGTCTACCGCAAGCGGGTGGGAACCTCGGCCGTGCAATGGTTCGTGCGCTACAGCAATGGCACGGGTTTCGACGCCGAGAAGCCGTTGGCCTTTCTTCCGGTGCCCCCTTCTGCCGGGGAGTCCACCTCCGATGGGCGCTTCACCGACTGGGACGGAGATGGACTCCTGGACTTCATTGTTTCCACGAACAATGTCCCAACGGGCGAGCGGATCCTTCACCTGATGAAGAGCTGGGGCGGTGGCGCGTTCAGCCGAGAGGAGCAGCAAGCCGAACTTGGGACTTCGTTGCGCAACTTCTGGACCGTGGACCTGAATGGGGACGGACGGCTGGATTTGCTCCGCCCGACAGGGCTGCCGATGGGTGGCCAGGGCCTGGTTGGACTTGGGTACCGGCTGGGACCCATCAACAGCGGTGCTCCATTCTCCATGGGCCTCGCGCCTCCCAGTTTCCCCGCGTTGACAACGGCATTCCCGCTTGACCTGGACGGCTCGGGGCGCACGGGTCTGCTCATCCCCAGGTGGGAGAGCGATCCGGGTGATGACGCAATTCCCTATATGGTGGGCAGTAACTACTGGTTTCTGGGCATGAAGGCGGATGGAACCTCTCTTTGGAAGGAGACTTCAATCCCTCGTGAGGAGACGAGCGGACAGAGGCACTTGTTCGTTGACGTCAACCGCGATGGCCTGACGGACC
Organism: Corallococcus sp. CA041A; assembly: GCF_003612075.1. Taxonomy (NCBI): domain Bacteria; kingdom Pseudomonadati; phylum Myxococcota; class Myxococcia; order Myxococcales; family Myxococcaceae; genus Corallococcus; species Corallococcus sp. CA041A. The sequence goes on along the minus strand of NZ_RAWF01000253.1, from coordinate 11,809 downwards.
TCGTGTCCTATCCTCAGGCCGGCGGAGACGCGACCCTCTCGCTCAACACGGGACTGGGCTTCGTGCCGCAACCCACACAGGGTTTCCCGGCTGAGGCCAAGGTGGGGCCGGCACTTGAATACCTCAATCCTCCGCCCGAAGGCTGGGGCAACACACGCCATTCCATCGATAACGGTGTGCGCGTGGCTGATATCAATGGTGATGGGCTTCAGGACATCGTGCTTTTGGATCAGGGTGTCGCGACTGTTCCGGGCTCCTTCGCACGGTCCCGGGCTCGGGTGCTTCTGTCGCGCGGGTCCAGCTTTGTTGATACCACGCTCTTCATCCCCATTGGCGCGGTGTCCGCGGATCGAGGGATGTATCGCTCGCTTGCGCTGGATGTGAATGGCGATGGGCAGATGGACTTCGTGCAGCCGGATAGCTCAGCCTCCGCACTCCAGATATGGATCCGACAGGGAGTAAAACCCTTTCTGTTGCGGTCGGCGACAGATGCCATGGGCGCACGGGTGGAGTTCGACTACGCGCCGCTCACGGACACGGCCACGTACACTCGAGGGCAGAGCTGCATCTACCCACAGCCCTGCGTGCGGCAGGGCATGTGGCTGGCTTCCGAGATGCGAACCGAGGCGGGGCCGGGCCACCCGATGCGCCGCGTTTCCTACCAGTACGAGGACGCCCGCCTGGATGCCATGGGAAAGGGGCTGCTCGGCATTCGCAAGCGAACGGTGACGGACCACTCTTCTGGATCCGTCTCGCGTGAGACCTATGCCCTCGCTCCTCTCGTGGGGACGAGGTACCCGCTGGCGCGGCAGCTTCTCAATCGTACGGTGCGCACCCCGCTGTCGAATGGCAGAACCTGGATCCGGGAAACCGTCGCCACTCCTGCGTATGTTGAGCGCACCGCGGCGGATGGAACTCGCTACTTCGCCGTCTACACGGCATCGAAGGCCGAGCATGCGTACGAACTGGGGCTGCCCACGCTGTGGTCCGTGACGCACACAGTGGAGGATTTCGATGCGGACTTCGGCAATGTGAAAGCGGAAAAGTGGGTGTGGTCGGATGGTTACGTGTCGCGGCGTGACACCACCTATGAGAACCGTGCCTCGACATGGCAGGTGGGACTGCCCAGCCGGGTCACGGAGACCGCTACGACTGCCCTGGGGGTATCTCGTGCGCGCAGCCGGAGTTTCACCCATGCCCCGGGCTCGGGCCTGCTCACGGACGAGGTGATCGAGCCGGACTCGACGGACCTCGACGTCTACCTGGCCGCCCACTACGACTACTCGCCGGACGGAATGGGGCTTCGCAGCGGCGTGACGCTGCGGACCCTGACCGGAGAGACACGGACCACGTCATACGAGTACGACGCCGCCACGAAGACCACTGTCTCCGCCATCATCAATCCGGCCGGGCATCGCCAGATGATGGCCTATCACCCTGGACTGGGTGTGCTGGCCGCAACCGTTGATGCGAATGGGGTGCGCCAACGCCGGCAGTACGACGCTTTTGGCCGCCTGCGCGTCGAGGACGGACCGACGCTCGCGGATGTTTCGTACGAATACCTGCCGGGCAGTATCCGGACGACTCGGGCGGGAGGCAGTGCGGAAACGGTCTTTCTGGATTCCTTGGGTCGAGTGGTGACACGGCAGCGCCAGGATTTCGCCGGCAGCCCTACTGAGGAGAACTACCTCTACAACGCTGCTGGACGCCTGGTGGAGGTGCAGCGTCCCTCTCCTTCGGGCGGGACGGCTGTGGCGAGCACGCGCTATCAATACGACGAGCTGGGGCGCCTCACCCGGCTGACGCAACCGGACGATAGCTTCCGTCTCCTGACCTATGAGGGGCTGACCCTTACGGAAACGGATGCGCGGGGCAATGCCACCAAGACCGAACTGAATGGTCGCGGGTGGGCCGTGAAGGTCAGCGAGCCGAACCCGGTGGGGGGTGTGCTCAACACGATCTTCGAATACGGCCCTTTTGGCACGGTGACGGGAACCGAGTCCGTGGGGCGACACGCCAGCATGGAATACGACGTGCGGGGCCGGCGTACCCGGTTGGCCGACCCTTCGAACGGCGTATCCGTGACGCGTTACAACGCCTTTGGTGACACGCGCTTCATGGAGGACGCGGAGGAAGAGCAGCAGGTCTTCCTCCGCGATGCCCTGGGCCGTACCACCAAGGTCGTCACTCCGCTTGGAGAAAGCACGTACTCCTGGGACACGGCGGTCAACGGCGTGGGCGCACTGGCGGGCACGACGAGCGCGGACGGTGTGTCCACCGCCTATGCTTACGACACGCTCGGTCGTCGCAGCCAGGAGACGACTCTGGTAGAGGGCGCTCCCTACGCCTTCGACTACACCTACGACGCGTACGGCCGGCTGAAGATGGTCGCCTATCCGGAAGTCCGGGGGGTCTCACGCCTCCAGCTCCAGTATGGCTATACGCCGCGTGGAGACCTGCTGGACGTGCGGAACGTTGCATCACAGCTTGTCTACTGGCAGGTGGGGGCTCGCACGGCCAGCGGGCATTTGAGCCATGCCGTTCTGGGAAACGGTACGGAGAGCCATTACGGCTATGACAGCGTGGGCTCATTGCGTCTGGTGGAGACGGGGTTGGGAACGTCCAACCTCCAGCGACTGCTCTTCAGCTATGACGCGAACGGCAACCTCACCGAACGCAATGACGGCGTGGCGGAGTCGACCGAGGAGTTTGATTATGACAGCCTGGATCGACTGACTCGATGGACGGTGTATCAGAATTGCCAGCGCGCCATCTTTGAGTACGGCTTCTCGCCGGACGGCAACCTCACGAGCCGCACGACCGTGGAAGGTGGCTCTCCCAGCGAGTCGTATGTCTATGGCCAGAACGGCGCCCCGCCGCACGCCGTGACTCAAGGCCCCCCGGGTTCATACGGATATGACGCGCGTGGCTTCCGGGTGACGGCCCCGGGGAGCACCAGCGTGGAGTACACGGTGGCAGGGCTCCCCCACCGCATCCAGCGTGGCGCGGAGGAGCTGACCTTCCAGTACGACGCCTTCGATGCACGTGTGCGCAAGGCGCGCTCCAACGGGGAGTCTTCCGTCATGGTGGGGGCCGGGCTGTACGAGAAGCAGGTGGAGAGATGGCGGACGCGCCACCTGTTCTCCATCACAGCGGGGGGACGGCCCGTTGCCCGAGTGACGCTGACCCGGAGGGAGTCAGGCCCGTTCGTGCAGGACATCGCCTACGTTCATCGCGATCCGCTGGGCAGCGTGGAGGCGCTCTCCGACCAGCAGGGGGCGCTGGTTGCTCGGATGAAGTTTGACCCGTTCGGTCGTCGTGTCTTCCCTCAGGCGCTTGCAACGGCCAACCTGCCCGTCCTGGGGAAGGGCCTGCCTGAGGGTTTCACCGGCCATTCACATGACGATGAATTAGGGCTCATCAACATGAAGGGACGCGTCTACGATCCATCCGTAGGCCGCTTCCTGACTCCGGACCCGTTCGTCCAGTCGCCGTTCAGGAGTCAGTCCCACAACCGCTACGCTTACGCGTGGAACAATCCGCTTCGCTACACGGATCCAAGTGGGCTCATGAATGATGGGGGTTGCGTTGGAACCCCTGATGATGGCGGATGCTGGGAGAACGTCGCGGTAGGAGGTGACGGAGGCGGGCAATCGAGTGACCCCAACGTCTACGGCCCCTACTTCGGCTGGCAGAACGACACCTGGTATGCGACGGGGCCAGACGGTCGGAGACGAGGACCGGGGCGTGTGCCAGGAAGTGTGACGGCGGGCGAACTCGAGGCGATGACGTCCGAGGCGCGTCGGGCATTCTTCCAGGCCGAATCGACAGGGGGCCAGGTGCCCGCCAACTTCGGTACGGATGAACTGGATGCTGCAGTCGACCAGGTCGACGATCAGTTCCTACTTGGCATGGCGAAGATTGTTGAGCGCCTCGGGCAGGTTGCAGGCAGAGGGGACTCGGGAGACGATGCGACCCAAGCGACGGCTGCCGTGATCGCCGTCAAGGTTGGAGGGGACGGTGGACGCGGCGCAAACAATCTGAAGCCTGACCTTAGGGCGGAGGGGCCGCATACGACGTTCAAGAAAGATTCGCAGGGGCGTGTCACTGGTTACGCGGAATGGCAGCCGAACCCGCGGAATCCGACGGGCTTTGACCAGGCAAAGCGAGTGGATACGCAGCACGCGAACCCCCACACGCACAACAACGTTCCAACGCCGCACGTCCATGAAAAGTCCGCGCCAGGGGGCGTACGGCCCCCGCGACCGGATGAGTTGCCTCGATAGGGGAGCGCACCATGCCAATGCCGCCGCACAAAGTGGGGATCGTGGTTGATCAGGGGTTCGGAGACCGGGTGGCTGAGCTGGCTCGCGCCTTTCACGTATGGGTCGTTGAATCGCGCGAGAACACTCCAGTCATCCAAGGAGTTTGGAAGAGCGGCTTGGGGGATGCGGCAGCCGATCCTCTTGCGGTGGGCGTCACGTCATTCGCCGCTCTCGAGGGAGAATCTCCTGAGGCGATGTGCGCCAGGATTGCCGGTGATGTGGCCGAGCACCATGGTGAGTTCGCACACGACCCCCCGTGGTCCGAAATGGAGGTCTTCGGGGTCAAGTTGACTTCAACCTTGCGGCACGTCTTCGAAGAACTCGAAGCAACGGCCTGCATTCCAACTCCGGAGGGGTTCGTCTGTCGGCGGTTGTTGCCGAGCGGCACCTGAGCGCCCGGCCACGGATGCAGACAAGGCACCGCACATCGTCTCCTTCTCAGCTTGTGCATCCGCGCCCTCTTCCTTCGGGAGGGGGCGCGGTCTTCTGGGCTCGGGCTCTTGGAAGAGGGTTCCGGGAGTATCCAGCGGAACGCTGTATTCGACGCGGAACGGAGCCCCCGCGACCAGGGGCCTCCACCCCGCCGTGAGTGCCCGCCGGCTCATGTCGCGAACCTGGCCCGGAGTGACGGCCCTCTGGTGCGACTAGAAATGGGGCTCACCGAAGCGAACCCGGCAGGTGCCCTTCCTGGGAAGGGTCATGCCGCGTGAGCCTCCCGGGTCGCCGTCAGCTGCCGCATGCCCCAGCGCAACGGAACGCTGCCATCCGCGCGTCGCAGCGGTTCCACGGCCTGAAGGAACGAGGCCTGGAGCGACGCCTGTGCAGCCGGGGACAGACGGTCCGCATCGTACGTCGTGAGCAGCGACTCCCAGACCTCATGGGGCGACCCATCCCCCTGCACGGAGAGGGACTGCACCGCGACGTCCACGAAGCCTTCGGCGAAGAGTTCTCGCAACCCATCGCTAGTACGGACCCTCGGATCGCCCAGCCGAGTGGGAGGAACCGCCGCCGCGCTCTTCATGAGTCCGGCGAACACCTCCAGCGCGTTGCCCGGCACCAGGTCTCCACCCACGACGATGGACACCCGTCCGCCCGGCTTCAGCACGCGCCGCATCTCCGCGAGCACGGTCTCCACGTCGTCCATCAGCATGAGCGCCAGGTGGCTCAGCACGACATCGACATTGGCATCGCCGAGAGGAAGCGACTGCGCGCGTCCCTGGAACAGTGCCGCAGCGCCGTGCAACCGCGCCCGTGCCGCGACAAGCTCGTGCTCGCTCATGTCGAGCCCCATCAGGGACAGCCCGGGCTGCTTCCTCCGTGCAAGCAGCTCCAGGAGGTAGCCATCCCCACAAGCCAGGTCGAGCACCGCCAGGGGCCGCGCGTCGTGAGGCACGACCGCCTCCAGCAGCGCATAGGTTGAAGGCGCCGTCTCCTCATCCCGCTGCACGGGCGCGTGCCCGAACCATCGGGACGTCACGCCCGCGAGGCGCGCATGGAAGTCCAGCAGGTATGACTCGGAAGGGGAGGGCATGTGCACCTCTTCAGCGCTGGGGTTTGTCTCAGGGAAGATCCATCAGCCAGGAGTGCCAGTCTGTTGGAGCCGTCCATCGCTGGTTGTATTGCTGCCGCTCCTCAGGAGACAAGCGTTGCCAGAACGGAGACCAGACGTGAGCAAACCAATACTCCCCATTGCCCTGTCGCCATCCTGAAGACACGGGCTCGTACCCGGGAAATGCCTTCCAGGGGGGCGCCATGTCCCCGGTCTGGTTGAGCTCCCGGGTCTTGAGGAGAAACGCTTCGTTCTGCCCGATCAGCGCAACCTGGCAGACCCACTCGCTCCAGGAGTTCACCTGGACCAGGAGTCGCGCTTCGTCCTGGCGCCCATGCTCTTCACAATGGGGAACCGCCGCCAGGATCTGCTTCCGGCGAAGGAGGCCCATCCATCCTGGGGCAGCATGGACTGGCAGGAAGCGCTGCACTGCTCGCAGACAGACGCAGCACTCCTGGGGGAACGCCAGAGACTGTTCCGTCCGCCAGCGCTCCAGTGCAGGGACGGAAAGGAACACCTCCGCCTGCCGCAGCATGGGATAGCCCATGAATGCTAGGCTCGTATCGCTCACGGGCAGGGGCTGCTCTCGCACGGGGACCGAAGATTTCTCGAGCCCGAAGACGCGGTGGATCTGTCGGTCCAGATTCATGATCCCCAAGAGTCAGACCCCTCAACCGAGGGTACCTTCAGCGCCGGGGCTTCTTCTGTCCCGCGTTCGTGGCTTCCGCATTGAGCGCCAGCACGGAGTACAGGTTCATCGTGTAGACGCTGTTCTCCGGCTCCAGGTCCGAGGCCATCTTGAAGAACGCACTGGCGCGTTCGTAATCGCGCTGGTGGTTCAGGATGATCATCCCCATGCGGTTGTAGAGAGGCGCGGGCTTCGGCAGGAGCCCGATGCTGCGCTCCAGCAGGTCCAGCGCCTCCGCCATCTTCCCCGCCTGCTCCAGCCTCACGACACGCTGGAGCACCTCCTCCTGCGCGTCCTCCTTCCTGGCCACCGGAGCCGGTGCCACGGAAGGAGGCTTCGACGTCAGTGCCGAGGCCAGTGAGACCGAAGGCATCGGCGCCTGCCGCGGAGCCTGGGTTCGCGCCGCCGGAGCCGCCGCCACCTTCGCGGCCGCAGCCGGAGGCACGGTCTTCGGCTCGCGCGAGAACGCAGGCACGCCATCCCCCGTGAACGCCACCTCCGCCGACGCCAGCGTGCCCACCAGCTTCGTCACGCCGCGCTCCGACAGCGACTCGAACACCGCGCGCAGCTCCAGCTCCGTCAGCTGGGTGATCATCGCCATGTCCGCCAGCGCCGTGCGCCCGTCCACGAACGACAGCACGTACGCCTCGAACGGGCTCAGCGGCCGGTTCACCAGGTCCAGGCTCGCGACGATGACCGGCCGCACCGGAGGCCCCTTCGTCTTCGGCTGGGCGTGCGCCTGGAACGTCACCACCCGCGTCGCCTCCTGCTGCGGCGGACGGGGCACTCCGCGCGCTCCCGTCTGCTCCGGCCTCGTGAGCAGCGCGCGCACCAGCGACACGTTGTCCCGGGGCGGCAGGTCCTCCACGCTCCTCACGAGCAACAGCTCACAGCGCGCGCACTGGAAATCCCCCGGCTTGCACGACGCGCCACAGTGCGGACACGCCAGGTCCTCCGGCGGGTGCTCGAAGGCGTGCGCGTCCGCGTAGTAGTGCTTCCGGATGGCCGCGCGGATGGACCTGCGCACCGCCACGAACGGCAGCACCTGCGCCACGCCCACCGTCTTCGCGATCTCCTCCAACGCCCGCTGCCGCTGCGGCTCGGAGATGGCCACGTACAGCGCGTCCTGCACCAGCCGCAGCGGCATGAAGTCGAAGCCCTCCGCCAGCCGCACCGGCACCCGCTCCAACAGCGCCGCGTCCACCTTCGCCTGCGCCAGCTTCTCCGTGGACACGAAGCGCGTCTTCAACTCCTGCGCCAACAGCCGCAACACCGGCGTCTCGTCCACGCCCAGCCGCACCAGGCACTCACCCAGCTTCAGCCCCGTCTCCTTCTGCCGCGCGAGCGCCCGGGACAACACCTCCGGCGTCAGCACTCCATCCAGGACCAACTGCTCCCCGAGCTTGCGCGTCATGCCCCCGATTCAAGGACGCCCGGGCCCACCCCGTCCACCGGCATCCACGCCACCTACACCGCTTTCCCGCACGTCCTGTTGCGAATGTGTATTAACAACACTAAGATGGTGTCCAGGTTACACAAACCAAACGCAGCAGGTGAGGGGGATGCGCGGATGTTCTTCGGGTACATGAAGTCGACGCCGACCACGTACGTGATGCAGTACCGGGACGGCGAGGTGGTCCGCGAGGGCGCGGGCCTGTCGTTCCTCTATTGGAAGCCGGCGACGACGCTGGTGGCGGTGCCTCTGTCGAGCGCGGACGTCCCGTTCGCCTTCAACGAGGTCACCCGCGACTTCCAGCCGGTGACGATCCAGGGGCAGCTGACATACCGGGTGGAGGACGCGCGGAGGCTGGCAGGGCTCTTGGACTACTCCATCACCCCGGCGGGGCGTCACCGCTCCGACGACCCGGAGAAGCTGTCGGACCGGCTGGTGCAGGCCGCGCAGGTGCGGGCCCGCGCGGTGGTGCAGTCCCTGAGCCTGCGCGAGGTGCTGGTGCAGTCCGACATGCTGGAGGCCCGGGTGCTCGCGGCGCTGGCGGAGGCGGAGTCCGTGAAGGCGCTGGGTGTGCACGTGATGGCCTTCTCCGTGCTCTCCATCCAGCCCACGCCGGAGATGGCGCGCGCGCTGGAAGCCGCCGCGCGTGAAGGGCTCCAGCGTGAAGCGGACGAGGCCATCTACGCCCGCCGCAACGCGGCCGTGGAGCAGGAGCGCCGCATCAAGGAGAGCGAGCTGGCCACGGAGCTGGTGGTGGAGGAGCGCCAGCGCCAGATTCGCGAGGCGAAGATGGCCGCGGACATCGCGGTGGAGGAGCAGCGCGCCGCCCTCATGGAGCGTTGGGTCCAGAACGAGCGCCAGTCCGCGGATGCGCGCGCGTACGCCTTGGAGAAGACGCTGGCGCCGGTGAAGGACGTGGATTGGAAGACGCTCCTGGCCACGTCCGCCAACGGCGCCGACCCCGCGCTCCACATCGCCCTGGCCTTCCGCGAGATGGGCGAGAACGCGCAGCGCATCGGCGAGCTCAACGTGTCGCCGGACCTGCTGCGCTCGCTCTTGCCCGCAACCTCAGGCCCTCGCGGCAACAACCCCGGCCCCGCGCCCAAGCCCGGCCGCCCGGACGTCCACAACTTCGACCCCCGCGACCGCTGAAGTCCCGCGAAGGAGGCTCGCCATGTTCGAGAAGGTCGTCCTCGTCACGCGCAAGACGCGGCTGGCGGACCTGGTGGTCCGCTTCAACACCAAGAAGCAGGCGAAGTTCTACGTGGAGCACAACGGCCAGGACTTCAACGGGTTCGAGGCGGAGGACGACACCTACCGCCGCGCGGTGGACGCCCTTCGCTCGCAGCTGGACGTGGGGTTGCCGGTGCAGCAGGTGGACCGCTCGCTCGTGCCCACCTTCCTCTTCACCGGCAAGGAGGTGGTGGTGGCGATAGGGCAGGACGGGCTCGTCGCCAACGTGGCCAAGTACGTGGGCAGCCAGCCGCTCGTGGGCGTGAACCCAGACCCGGAGCGCTTCGACGGCGTGCTCCTGCCCTTCCTCCCGCGCGACGCCCGGAGCGCGGTGCAGCGGACCCTGGAGGGCCGCGCGAGGATGCGCCAGGTGCAACTGGCGGAGGCGCGGCTCCAGGACGGCCAGCGGCTGCTCGCCTTCAACGACCTGTTCATCGGCGCGCGCACGCACGTGTCCGCCCGCTACCAGGTCCGCTACGGCGGCAAGGAGGAGTCGCAGTCCTCCAGCGGGGTGCTCGTGTCCACCGGCGCGGGTTCCAGCGGGTGGCTGTCGTCCGTGTTCGCGCTCGCGCAGGGGCTCACCCGCTGCACGGGCGGCACGCCGGGGAAGCCCTGGACGCTCGGTTGGGAGGACGCGCGGCTCGCCTTCGTCGTGCGCGAGCCCTTCGTCAGCCGTCACTCCGGCGCGGACATCGTCGGCGGCTTCGTCACCGCCCAGGCGGAGCTGGTGCTCGAGTCCCGCATGCCCCAGGGCGGCGTCATCTTCAGCGACGGCATGGAGGAGGACTTCCTCACCTTCGGCGCCGGCGCCACCGCCCGCATCCGTCCCGCCGAGCAGAGGGCTCGCCTGGTCGTCCACTGAGACACCGCACCCGATGCGACAGGTCCCAAGAATCCGGTATGCCCCGAGTACCGTTGGACCTCGCGGGCCCTCCCGGGATTCCCAGGTGATACAGCCGCTCCCGCGCGACGGCACGGTCGCCTTCCTACCCACCGAGCGGGGGCGCCGGGCTCGTCCCGCGGGGCACGCACCGCGGGGCCGCACCGCGCATCTCCTAGAGCGTGGGGAGACCGCGCCCGGCTCCCCGTCCGGCAGACGACACCCCGTCCCTTCCCCGGACCTGAAATTCCAGGCATGGTGGGCGCAGTCGCCTTACCTTCGAAGCGAAGTCGTTGGGGAAGCGGTTCCCAGGTGCAGGCGGAATACTTCGCCGGAGTTGCGTCCGGTCGTTGATGGGCGTAGGACGCAAATTCTCCCGGGAAGTGGCTCAGGGGTGATCAATGGTCGGCCTCGTCATCGCATCGCACGGGCGTCTCGCGGATGAGCTTGTCTCAACCGCTGAACAGATCGTGGGCAAGCTGCCCGCCGTGGCTACTTGCAGCATCGAGCCGGGGGCCCCTGTCGAGGACCTCCGCGCCAAGATGAAGCAGGCGGTGAAGACCGTGGATGAAGGGGACGGTGTCATCATCATGGCCGACCTCTTCGGAGGTACCCCCTGTAAGGAATCGCTGATGATGTGTCAGCGGATGAATCTGGAAGTCCTGGCCGGCGTCAATCTGCCCATGCTGCTGAAGGCCAACTCGCTCCGTTCGGAGCAGATGGCCCTGTCGGACATGGCCAACCAGCTGGCGTCGTACGGCCAGCGCAACATCACCTGTGCGTCCGCCCTGCTTCGCGAGGCCCAGCAGCAGCCGCGAACTTGACGGACCCGCACGGGTCGGCGATTCGAGACTGCCGTGATCACCCTGGTCCGCGTCGACAACCGCCTCATCCATGGTCAGGTTGTCGAAGCCTGGCTCCCCCACCTCAAGGTGTCCCGAGTGGTGGTGGCGGACGATGAGGCGGCCTCCAGTCCACTCATCCGTGCCGCCATGGCGCTCGCCGTGCAGAGCGCCATCGAGGTGCTGATCCTCCCCCTGGCCCAGGTGGACTTCGCCGCCCTGTCCAAGGACGGCGTTCGCACCCTGGTGCTCCTGAGGGATGTCGCCTCCGTGCCCTTCGCCTTCCAGCACGGGCTGGTCATGGACCAGCTCAACCTGGGCAACGTGCACTTCGGCACCGGAAGGCGGCAGGTGTCGCCGTCCGTCTTCCTGGCGGAAGGGGAGCTGCAGGCCCTCCAGCAGCTGTCCGCGCAGGGCGTGCGCGTGGAGGCGCGCGCCGTGCCCGCGGAGAAGTCCGTGGACCTGCCGGACCTGACCGAGCGCTGGTCGAAGGCCGGGTGAGCCGGTGAACGTCGGCTGGACCCAGGTGGCGCTCGCGTGTCTCTGGGGGGGGCTGGTGGCCGTGGAGCGCAAGGCGTTCCTCCAGGCCATGCTGTCCCGGCCCCTGGTGGCCGCCACGTTCATGGGCGCCCTGCTGGGCGACGTGGGCGGGGGCCTGTCCGTCGGCATGCTGCTGGAGCTGTTCTACCTGGGCACCGCCAACCTGGGCGCCTCACTCCCTGAGAACGACACGCTCGCGGCCACCGGCACCGCCGCCGCCGCCGCCACCCTCACCGCCGCCACCGGCGCGGGCTCCACGCCGGCCATCTGGTCGCTGGCCGTGCTGCTCTTCATCGGGC
>NZ_RAWF01000252.1:0-14593 GCF_003612075.1 Corallococcus sp. CA041A | reverse complement strand
GAGTGCTCTTCTTCATGCCAGGAGAATGTTCCTCGTCCCCCCGTTTCGACGGGCCTGCCTGCTCGGCTGCACCTATGTCTTTGATTCTGCTCTGCTTTTCTCCATCGCGTTAAACGGACGCGGATGGTCCGTGGGTGACACTCCGGGCTGGGACGACGTGATGCGGGAGTTCCTCCTCGAGTCCCGCGAGCACGTGCAGAGCATCGAGGCGACGGTGCTGGAGCTGGAGGCACGGCCGGGCTCGCAGCCGTTGCTGGCGCAGCTGTTCCGGGCCCTGCACACCGTGAAGGGCACCTGCGGCTTCCTGGGCTTCAGCCGCCTGGAAGCGTTGATGCACGCAGCCGAGGAGATGCTCGGCCTGGCGCGCGACCGGCGCCTGGTGCTGGACCGCGAGCGCGTGTCCACGCTGCTGGCGGCGGCGGACGCGGCGCGCGGACACGGAGTTGGCGCGCCTGAGGGCCATGCTGGAGAACGCGCCCACCTGCGTGATGGTGGCCGACCTGGACCTGAAGATCGTCTACCTGAACCCCGCCTCGCGCCGGCTGTTGCAGCGCGTGGAGAAGCACCTGCCCATCGCCGCGGACCGGGTGCTGGGTTCCCACATCGACGTCTTCCACAAGGACGTGGCGTACCAGCGGAAGATCCTGGCCAACGACAAGAACCTGCCGGTGCGCGCGAACATCCCCATTGGGCCGGAGACCGCGGACCTGCTGGTGACGGCGGTGTACGACGGCCAGGGCCGCTACCTGGGCCCCATGGTGACGTGGGAGCTGATCACGGAGAAGCTCGCCGTGCAGCAGCGTGAGAAGGATCTGGACAGCACCCTGCGCGGCATCTTCCAGGAGGTGACGCAGCACTCGCAGACGCTCGCCGCGTCGTCGCAGGAGCTGTCCAGCGTCAGCCAGCAGATGGTGAGCAACGCGCAGGAGACCGCGGCGCAGGCCACCCAGGTGTCCGCCGGCGCCGAACAGGTCAGCCGCAACGTGCAGAGCGTCGCGTCCGGCATGGAGGAGGTCAACGCGAACATCCGCGAGGTGGCGCGCAACGCGAGCGCCGCCGCCAAGGTGGCGTCCTCCGCGGTGAAGCTCGCGGACTCCACGTCCAGCGTCGTCGGCAAGCTGGGGACGAGCAGCCAGGAGATCGGCAAGGTCATCAAGGTCATTACCTCCATCGCGCAGCAGACGAACCTGCTGGCGCTCAACGCGACCATCGAGGCGGCCCGCGCCGGTGAGGCGGGCCGGGGCTTCGCGGTGGTGGCCAACGAGGTGAAGGAGCTGGCGCGCGAGACCGCCCGCGCCACGGAGGACATCGGTCAGAAGATCGGCAGCATCCAGGGCGACACCGAGGAGGTGGTCAACGCCATCCTGGAGATTGGCGCCACCATCGGCCGCATCAACGAGCTGCAGACGTCCATCGCCTCCTCCGTGGAGGAGCAGACGGCCACCGCGGGGGAGATCCTCCGCAACGTGGGCGAGGCCGCCAAGGGCAGCCAGCAGATCTCCGAGAACATGGCCGCCGTGGCGGAGGCCGCGCGCAGCACCACCGAGGGCGCGGGCAGCACGCAGCGCTCGGCGGTGGAGCTGGCCCACATGGCGCAGTCGCTGCAACGGCTGGTCGTGCAGGTGGACACCTCCGACAAGCAGACGCGGACGAAGTAGCGCGGGCGGCGTCAGGCACAGGGAGCGACGGCACGTGCGAACCGGATTGAAGCGGTGGTGGGAGCTGGGCCAGGTGGCCCGTGCCTCCACGCGTCTGCGGCGGGGGTCCCGGCCCCAGGACGCGGAGCGCGCGCGGCACGAGCTGGCCCAGCGCCTGTTGGGGCTGCGCGGGCTGCCCCAGAAGGTGGGCCAGGTGCTCACACTCGCGGAGCTGGGCGCGGACACGCCGGGGTTCGGTTCGCTCGCGGAGGCGCCCTCCCCGCTCGACCCGGAGGCCGCGCTGGCGGAGGTGTCCCGCCGGTTGGGCCGTCCGTGGCGGGAGGTGTTCAAGTCGCTGGAGGGCGCGGGCATCGCCGCGTCGCTGGGCCAGGTGCACCGGGGCGTGCTGCATGACGGGCGCACCGTGGCCGTGAAGCTGCGGCACCCGGGCATCGCGGAGGCCGTGCGGGGTGACTTGCGCGCGCTGGGGTGGCTGGCCGCTCCGTTGGGAGGCTGGCGCGGGAAGCTGGACCTGTCCGCCTACCGCCACGAGCTGGCCCGCATGCTCCAGGGCGAGCTGGACTATCGCCATGAGGCCCAGGCCCTGCGGGACGCGGGCACTCGCATGGCGGAGGTGCCGGGCGCCGTCATCCCCGTGCCGGTGGATGAACTCACGCGGGAAGACCTGCTGGTGATGACGTGGGTGGAGGGCGCATCGCTCGCGGAGGGCTGGCGCTGGAGCGAAGCGGACCGCCGCGCGCTGTCCACGACGCTGGTCCGGCTGTTCCTCCACGGCTGCTTCACGTGGGGCGCGCTCCACGCGGATCCGCACCCGGGCAACTACCGCGTGTCGCGGGGGCCGGACGGCAAGCCCGTGCTGGGAGTGCTCGACTTCGGCTGCGTGAAGACACTGCCGCCGGAGCTGCCCGTGGGGCTGGGGCGGTTGATCACGCTCCTGAACTGTCCGAGCACGCCGCCGCGCCCGGAGCAGCTCCTGTCCGCGTGGGTGATGCTGGGCTTCGCGCCGGAGCTGCTGGAGCCCATGGCGGAAGCGCTGCCCGCCGTCAGCCGAGTGCTGCTGGAGCCCTTCCTCCTGGACCAACCCTTCCACGCGCGAAGCTGGCGCCTGGGCGAGCGGCTCACCGAGGCACTGGGGCCGCACCGCTGGAACTTCCGCGCGGCGGGGCCCGCGTCGCTCTTGTTCGTCCTGCGCGCGTTCCACGGGCTGGTGCGACACTTGGACGTGCTGGATGCGCCCATCGCATGGGGCCCCCTCCTGGATGAGGCCTGTGCCCCGTCACTGCCGCCTCCGCCATCGCCGTCGGAGGCTCCCGTGGAGGGCACCGCGCGCTACCTGAAGGTCCAGGTGACGGAAGGAGGGCGGACGCGCGTCGCGCTCACCTTCCGCGCGGACGTGACGGCGCACCTGGAGGACCTGCTGCCGGAGGACCTGCCTCGCAAGCTGGCGGCGCGGGGCGTGGATCCGACGGCCATTGGTATCGCGGCGGTCGCGGCGGGTCTGCGGCCGTCGGAGTTGTTCCACCTGGATGAGGGCCGCCGGCGTGTCCGGGTCTGGCTCGAATGAAACACGGACAAGGAGGTGATGGATGGTCACCATCGGCATGAACTACGAAGTGCGTGAGGGCAAGGCGGAAGCCTTCGAGCGGAAGTTCGCGCTGGTGCTGGAGGCGATGCGCACGCTGCCGACGCACGCTCACACGGAGCTGTTCAAGAGCGTGGGAGCGCCGGGGCGCTACCTCATCGTCTCCGAGTGGCACAGCCGCGAGGGCTTCGACGCCTTCGTCGCGTCCGAGGCCTTCCACCGCGTGACGAACTGGGGCGCCAGCGCCATCCTCGCGAGCCGTCCGCGCCACGAGGTGTATGGCGAAAGTGCCTCCAGCGCCCTCGTGGGCCGCTGCCCGGTCGCGCACGCGGCGCGGTGAAGCGGGTGCGAGTGAACGCCATCCGGGTCCTCGTGGTCGACGACGCGGCCGTGGTGCGGCGCCAGGTGTCGCTGCTGCTGGGCGCGGCTCCGGGCCTGGAGGTCGTCGCCACCGCGCCCAATGGCCGCATCGCGCTGGCGAAGGTGGAGCAGTTCCAGCCGGACGTCGTGCTGTTGGACCTGGAGATGCCGGAGCTGGACGGGCTGGAGACGCTGAAGCTCCTGCGTCAGCGCGCCCCGGAGCTGCCCGTGGTGATGTTCAGCGCGCTCACCGAACGCGCGGGCGTGTTGACCCTGGAGGCGCTCGCGCTGGGGGCCCGCGACTACGTGACGAAGCCCACGTCCGCGGGCGGGATGAACATCACCGTGGAGGCTGTGCGGGATGAACTGGTGCGCAAGCTCAAGGCGCTGAACGTGCGCACGCCGTCCGCCACGCCCTCGCCCCCACTGGTGACGCGCGAGCCGCAATCCAGGCCGCGAGTTCCCGCGCGGGTGGAGGCCATCGTCGTCGGCGCGTCCACGGGAGGCCCGGGCGCGCTGGTGCGCTTGGTGTCCGCGCTGCCGGCGGACCTGCCGGTGCCGGTGTTCATCGTGCAGCACATGCCGCCCCTCTTCACCCTGCTGCTCGCGGAGCGGTTGCAGGGCGTGACGCCGCTCACCGTGCGCGAGGCGGTGACGGGCGCATCCGTGAATGCGGGCGAGGTGTGGATCGCTCCCGGCGACTTCCACCTGGCCGTGTGCCGGGATGCGACGGGCGTGCGGCTGCTCACGCACCAGGGGCCGGCGGAGAACGCGTGCCGTCCGGCGGTGGACCTGCTCTTCCGCTCCGCGGCGGAGGTGTACGGCGCGGGGGTGCTGGCGGTGGTGCTCACCGGCATGGGCCAGGACGGGCTGCGCGGCTGCCGGAGGGTGAACGAGGCAGGCGGTCAGGTGGTGGTGCAGGACCAGGCCAGCTGCGTCGTCGGCAGCATGCCGGGTGCGGTGGAGCAGGCGGGGCTCGCGGATGCCGTGGTGCCCCTGGAGGCGCTGGCCCTGGAGCTGGCGCGGCGCGTGGATCCGCGCGGACGGAGGACCTGAACATGTCCCTGCTTCCCGACGACTTCGCGTACCTGCGGCAGCGCGTGCTGCGCCGCTCCGGGCTCGTGCTGGAGTCCGACACGTACGCGCTGGTGGAGACGCGGCTCACGCCCCTCATGCGCGAGGAACGGCTGCCAGACCTCTCCTCGCTGGTCTCGCGGTTGCGCTCGCAGCCGGAGGGCAGTCCGCTGCACCAGCGCCTGGCGGAAGCGCTGGCCAACCACGAGACGGCCTTCTTCCGCGACGCGCCCGTCTTCGAGGCCCTGCGAACCACGGTGCTGCCCACGCTGCTGGCCAGGCGCATCCGCACGCGGACGCTGCGCATCTGGTGCGCGGCGTGTGCCTACGGTCAGGAGCCCTACAGCGTCGCGATGACGCTGACCGAGGCCGGGCTGCTCATCACCGGATGGACGGTGCGCATCCTCGCCACCGACTTCTCCACCCGCGCTATCGTTCGCGCCTGCGAGGCCCGCTACGACGCGAAGGAGATCCACCGGGGCCTGACGCCCGAGCTGCGCCAGCGCTACTTCCACCAGGAGCGCGACGGGTGGCGGCTGAGTGAACAGGTGCGCAAGCCGGTGGAGTTCCGGCCGCTCAACCTGATGGAGGACTTCCCGCTGGAAGCGCCCGTGGATCTCGTCTTCCTGCGCAACGTGATGATCTACTGGGACGCGCCCACCCGGCGCGCGGTGCTCGCCCGCGTGCGGCGGATGCTCCACGCGGACGGCTACCTGGTGCTGGGCGCCGCGGAGGCCTCGCCCCTGGTGGAGGACGGCTTCACGCGGCACCTGATTGGACAGACAAGCTGGTACCGCCCCACGCCCGCCTCGTCTGGCGTCGGCGCGCCCGTGGAGGACGCGCGGCGCTCGCCCCGCTCCGGCGCTACACCTTGAGGCGGATGGCGCCCGGCAACAGCGTCATGGTGCAGGGCAGCCGGCCCGGCGTCTCGCCGTCCACGTCCAGGAACACGTCGCCCGTCAGCGGCTCCGCGTGGATGGTGCGGCAGCGCAGCCTCCGCGTGCCCTTCCAGGTGACGTGGTCGCCGTTGTAGACGCCCTTGGACTTGAGGACGAAGTCGGACAGGCCGTAGTTGGACCAGATGGTGACGTCGAAGAGGCCGTCGTGAGTCACCGCGTCGGGCGCCACGAACATGCCGCTGCCGAAGTAGCGGCCGTTGGCCACGGCCACCGCGGTGACGCTCACCGTCTCCGGCTCACCGCCGTCCACCGTGAGGCGCACCTGCTGCTCCTGGTACTTGATGAGGCCCTTCACGGTGCCCCACATGAAGCTCAGGTTGCCGCCCAGCGCCTTGCTGCCCTGGTTCACCTCGCGGGCCACCACCGCGCTCACGCCGAGCGAGGCGATGTTGGCGAAGAAGCGCGTGGCCGGCTTGCCGTCGTTGTCGGTGAACTCCAGCCGCCCCACGTCGAAGGGCTCGGTCGTCTCCGTGCGCAGCCGCTCCAGCGCGGACGTCAGCTCCAGGTCCCACCCGAAGGTGCGGCGGAAGTCGCCGCCCGTGCCTCGGGGCAACAGGCCCAGCGTGGCCCGGGGGTTGATGACCTGTCCGTCGCGGAAGAAGCCGTTGGTGACCTCGTTGAGGGTGCCGTCGCCGCCCACCGCGACGATGCACTCAAAACCGTCATCGATGGCCTGCCGCGCCAGACGCGCCGCATCCATGCCGCCGCTGGTGAAGCCGTACCCGAAGTCACCGAGCACCTTGCCCACCTGCGCGGAGATCTCCACCCATCGCTTCCCCGTCTGCCCGTTGGCGCTGCGCGGGTTGACCACGAGGAACGTCTTCATTCAGTGCCTTCTCCCTGCTGCGAGAACGACCTGTTTACGCAATTGTGAGCCCAGGCTCCACTCCGTGACCCACGGGAGGGCCTTATCGCCCGGGGTGTTTGTCACCCGGCCCCGGCCATGCTGGGCTCTCCGCCCCCCATTTCGTCCCGGATCCCGAGTGAAAACCCCGTCCCCCACCGAGCAGCTCGCGCCCCACCGGGAGGCCACGCTCGCCCTGGACTGGGCGCTGCCCACGCTCCGGGCGGACCTGGCGGCGGCGGCGCGACAGCCCTTCCGGGAGACGGGGGCCCAGGAGGACTTCCTGCACCGCCATGACGCACCGGCCCATGAAGCCCAGGGCCCTGCGCGGACGGAGCGCCTCGAACGGGCCCTGGACCGGGTGCGGCGGCTCGCGGACATGGGCGAGCCGCTGACCTTCGCCCGGATGGTGGAGGTCCAGTCGGAGCTCCTGGGCGCGCCCACGGGCTTCCGCACCGGGGACGCCTTCGCGCGGGGAGGCGCGCACCGCTATGCGCAAGCGCCCGGCCTGGAGGCGGCCTTCCGCGCCAAGGTGGAAGCGGACGCGAGGGAAGAGCGTCATCCAGTGGCACATGCCACGCGGTTGTACCTGGACCTGTGTTTCTTCCACCCCTTCCCGGACGGCAACGCCCGCGCGGCGCGGCTGTGGCTGGAATACATGCTGCGCCGGGGCCGGCTGCCCACGCCACCGTTGGCGCCCGTGGTGCTGTGGCCCAAGCGTCCCGGAGACGCGGTGAACTACACACGGCTGGCAAGGCTGCTGGCCCGGACCATCGCGGGGCCGGACGCCCCGTGCCCCAACGAGGTGCCCGAATGAGCAGTGACGCTTCGGCTTTCACGTGGCGCCGCATCCGCGACAGCCTGGATGACTACGCACCGCAATCGCTGGCGTCCCGGCTGAGGGAGGCTTTGGCTCCCCTTCGGTCCGGAAGCATCCACGCAAGCCGGCTCAAGCAGGCGCAGAACGCCGTGAAGGACCTGCTCCAGGCCGAGCTGGGGCCCTGGTACATCGAGAGCGGCCTGCCCCTGGGCAATGAAGTGCTGGGGGGCTATTGCTGGTGTCACTCGTTCTTCAACCAGAACCCGCCGCATCGGACGATGGACGTGGATGCGAACATCCAGCTCATGCTGGAGGCGCTGGAGCGGATCCGTTCGTTTCTGTACGCGCTGGACGGCGTGTATCAGGCCGCGCGCCGTCAGCTCGAGTTGGCGGCCGACGACAAGGCTCTCCGGGCGAAGGCGCTCGCGGAAGGGCTGGTGCGGACCGTGGACCTGACGGCGGAGACGACGTCCTGCGAGGAGACCTGGTACCAGGTCGCGCAGGACGCCATGTCGTGGTGCATCGAGGCGATGGGACTGCCCTTGTCGGATGCCACCCAGGAGCAGTTGGACACGGCCTTCGTCTTCACGTCCTGGATTGCGCCTCCTCCGGAGGTCCTCCGGGACGCGGCGGCGCGGGTGGCGGAGGTGGCCGTATGAGCCGTTCGGCGCTGGGGCACTGGCTGCGCATCCGCGACAGCCTGGACGGGTATGAGCCGGAGAAGCTCATCCGGCTGCTGCGCGAATACCTGGCGCCGCGCGTGCCCCCGGGGACACGCAAGCTCACGGACGAGCAGCACGACACGATGGCGAAGCACATCCAGCGGATGCTCAACCAGAACCTGGGGCCCTGGTACACGGAGACGGGTCTGTATCTGGGCAATGAGAGCTTCGGCGGCTACTGCTGGTGCCACCGTTTCTTCAGACAGAAGCCCACCCCGAACATGGGCGTGGAATACAACATCCAGCTCATCATCAACGCGCTGGAGCAGTCGCGCGAATGGCTGTTCAAGCTGGATGCCCACTTCCAGGCGCTGAAGCGGGACCTGCCGTCCGGCCCCGGCGACAATGACATCCGGACGCTGGCGTTGGCGGATGGACTCGTCACCACGATGAACCTCACCATGGACGCCACGGGCTGCGAGGAGTCCTGGTACACCTTCGCGGACGAAGCGCTGTCCTGGATGTTCGACGCCATCGAACTGCGCCCCGGCTATCAGGCCGGGAAGCTGATGCGGAAGCTGTTCGCCTTCGAGTCCTGGCACTCGCCGCCCGAAGCGGAGCTGCGTGACTCGGCGGAGAAGGTGGCGGCGGCCGTCGTGGAAGACGAGGGCCGCCGGCACACACATTGATCCGCGCGCCCCTCCCTCAGTGGATGGGCTTGCCGCGCGTCATCCGCCGGGCCTGCTCGCGCGAGCCTCCCTTCACCTCGATGCGCTTGCCCTGGGGCAGTTCCTCCGGAAGCCGCAGGGAGACCTCCAGGACGCCGTTCTCGAAGTTCGCCTGGATCGACTCCGTGTCGATGCCTTCCGGGAGCGGGATGACGCGGCGGAACTGACCGGTGCTGCGCTCCAGGCTCCAGATGCCCTCGGCCTCCTCTTCCTCCTCCAGTTCGAAGGAGCGTTCGCCTTCGATGATGAGCAGGTCCTTCAGCACCTCGACGTGGATGTCCTCCCGCCGCATTCCTGGCAGGTCGGCCTTCACGATGAGGCTCCCGTTCCGCTCCAGCACATCCACCTGCGGTGACCAGAGGCCCTCCTCCAGCAGGCCGCTCCGAGCGGTGAGGCCCCGGCCTCCGAAGCCGGAGACGAGCTGGTCCATGTCCTCCATCATCCGGCGCAGCAGCCCGAACGGACTCACGGGCGCGGCTTCCCTGCCAGTGGCCGGTGCCTGGGACTCGCGGCGGCTGATGCCAGCGCCCGTCCTCGGGTCCTGTCCCAGCGAGGTGGCGCTCGGCACCTCGGCCTGGGCGTTCTTGATAACGGGCGAGGAGGAGGGCCCCCCCTGCGCGCCTGGGTTCCTGTTGTCGGTTGCCATGACGTCCTCCCCCGGTGGAGCCGGCTGCCGCCTGGCCGCCGGACCGCACCGGTCACTCAATCGGGGATGGAATCATCCCAACCTCGAACCTGGAGGTGCGCGGCGAAGCCATCAAGGGGCCCGGCACCGCGGTCCGTCATGCGCGTGAGCCTCGCTATGCGAGCAGCGTGGCGTCCATCACGGTGAGGGCCACTCCACCGACGAGGGCGCGCTCGATGTGGCCTGGTCGGCCGGTGACCTGGATGTCGATGCGACCCGGCTTGCCGAGCGTGTCGCCCTGCTCGATGCGACTCGACACCGTGCCGCCGTGCTCCGGCAGGCGAAGGCTCCCGTGCTCGGCGAGGTAAGCCGCGAGCGGTCCCGCGGCGGAGCCCGTCACGGGGTCCTCCAGGATGCCGAAGCCCGGGACGAAGTAGCGCGCCTGGGCAACGCTCCCCTCCTCCTTCGCTTCGCGGGTGAAGAGGTAGACGCCGCGCAAGCCGTGCGGCATCAGCAGCGCGTTCATCGCCGCGCCTCGCGGCGTCAGGGCCTCCAGGTCCGCGAGCCGCCGGAGGGGCACCACCAACCGGTGGCCCTGGCGGATCACCGGCAGTGACGGGTCCACCTGCGACGCGGTCCCGCCCAACGTGGCCATCAGCGCGTCCAGGGCCACGGGGTTGGGCTGCACGGGAGGCGGGGGCGTGGCGATCCACACCCGAGTCCCACGCGTGCCCTGGGGCTCCAGCTCGATGCCGAACGTGCCGCCGGGGCACTCCAGCGTGTACGTCCCCGGGCTTCGCAGGAGTTCCTTCTCCGCGAGCAGGTGGAAGGTGGCCACCGTGGCGTGGCCGCAGAAGGGAATCTCGTCCACGGGCGTGAAGTAGCGCAGGCGCACGGTGGCGTCACCGGGCCGGGACAGCAGGAACGCGGTCTCCGACGCGCTGACGGCCGCGGCGGTCCGCTGCATCGTGGGGACATCCAGCGCCGAGGCGTCGAGCACCACGCCCGCGCGATTTCCCGCACCGGCGGTGCGGGTGAAGGCATCGATGATGTGAACCTGCATGGGCGGACTCCGGACAGGGCAAGGGCCTGGGAAACAGCGCAGGCATGCCCCTCCTGGACCGTTGGCGTCAAGCGCTGGACCGACGCACCGGAGCCCCACAACAGGGTTGAACGAGAGCGCCAGAGCAGGCACAGCAAGGATGCATGAATCTCCTGAAGTCGGGTGGGTGGGTGGTGCTGGTGGTGTTGCTCCACGCGAGCGGCGCGGCGGCACAGATCGTCAACGTGCAGGCGCTCTTCGACGAGAAGGCGGAGCCGGGGCCGGCCGCGGCCATCGAGTTGGGCGGCGACTGGCGCACGGGCAGCACGGAGCTGTTCTCCATTCGGGGCTCCCTGGTGGGCCAGCTGCGCTCCGAGCGTGACGTCTGGCTGGGCGTCATCCGGGGTGAGTATTCGTTCGCCAGCGGCGAGCGCATCGTCAGCCAGGTGCTGGAGCACGTGCGCTACCGGCGCAAGCTCACGGACACGGTGTCGGGCGAGATCTTCGCGCAGCACGAATACAACGAGTTCCGCCGGCTCCAGCTCCGGATCCTGCTGGGCGCGGGACCGCGCTTCATCCTGCTCAACGAGGACCGCCTGGGGCTCACCTTCGGGGTGGCGCTGATGCTGGAGCACGAGCGGCTGCGCAAGGACGGAGAGCCGGACGCGGGAGACCGCTACACGGATCCGCGAGTCTCCAGCTACCTGCTGGGACGGATAAAGCTGATGGAGAACATCAACCTCGTGGAGACGGTCTACATCCAGCCGCGAGTCACCCGTCCCTCCGACCTGCGCGTGCTCAACGAGACGATCTTCGCGGTGACACCCAATCCCCGCGTCACAGTGGGCATCGGCTTCAACCTCACCTACGACAGCGCGCCGCCCGCGACAGTGCCCGCCCTGGACACGCAGCTGCGCACCACGGTGGGTGTGAAGCTTTGAGTGGATGCACCGGGGCCCCGGGCCCCATGCATCGAAAACCTGTCCGACTGTCGGACAAGTTTTGAGGAAACCGGCCCCGGGCGGGCGCCTCTCTTCGTGGGCTCACCCCGCCGTCCCCTCCTGCATCCCGTCGGTCCCCATTGCCGCACCCCGCCAAGGGGCGCGCCGCCGCGAACACCGGATCACAGACTCTGTTGGCGAACTCCTGGCGGCCTACCTGGGGTTAGGCTTCCGTCATGGCGTCCCACTCCATTCCCGCCCCCGTCGTCCTATTGGGAGGCGGCAAGATCGCCGAAGCCCTCATCCTGGGACTGTTGCGGTCCGGCCATGTGCGTCCGTCGGACCTTCGCGTCACGGTGCGCCGGCCCCAGCGCGGAGAGGAATTGCGCTCCCGGCACGGCGTGCACGTCCTCATGGACAACGCGCAGGCGGTGCGGGGCGCGGGCGTAGTCGTGCTGGCGGTGCGACAGGCGCAGCTGCGGGACCTGATGGCGGTCATCTCGCCTGCCTTGGAACCTGGGCAGACCGTGGTGTCGCTTTCCGCGGACGTGCGACTCGCGCAGTTGGAAGCGGCGTTGCCCTCCAGCGTCTCTGTCATCCGCGCCCTGCCCCATACGCCCGTACGCGTGGGAGCGGGCGTGACGCCCCTGACGGCCGGGAGCCGGGCAACGGAGAGCGCGAGGCAGGCCACCGAGTCCGTCTTCGCGGCGACGGGACGGCCCATGTGGATGACCGAGGAAGCGCTCACGGTCTGCACGGGCGTGTGCGGCACGGGCCCCGCGTATGTCTTCCGCTTCGTGGAGGCCCTGGCCCAGGCCGCGATGGCGCACGGAATGGACGCGGCGGAGGCGGCGGCACTCGCGAAGGAAACGCTCATTGGCGCGGCGAAGCTGTTGGCCGAACCCGGCGCCACCACCCCTCGCCTCATCACGGAGATAGCGACCCCGGGAGGCATCACCGAGGCGGGCCTGATGGCGATGGACTCCCACGGCCTCCCTCGCGTCGTGGGCGAAGCGGTCTCCGTCGCCATCCAGCGCACCCGGGAGCGCGCGGACGCGAACGCCGCGGCCTACAGCGCGCCGAAGTGACGCTTGATCCCCCGCTGGCCTCCAGGCGTGACGATGAGGCCGCGAGAGTCGGGCTGACGTTCCACCCATCCCAATGAGAACACCCGGGCGGCGAGCGCCGCGCCCAGCGCCCCTGCAAGGTGGTCGCGCCGCTCGCTCCAGTCCAGGCAGCGGTGGGCGAAGTGGCGCCGCTGCTCGCGCACGGGCGCCAGGTCGATTCCGAAGTCCTGGAACCACGCCTCGCCGCTCGGGGTGAGCGCGAACGCGCGTTTACGAAGGGCGAGATGCCCGGCCCGCAGGAGCGCGTCGGTGATGCCCATGCCCAATCTGCCCGCAAGATGGTCGTAGCAGTAGCGCGCGGCACGCAGGGGTTCCGGAGTCACTGACGCACGGGGTCCACGGACCGCCACGGTCATCAGCGCTTCCACCATCCGCGCCACGGTGGGCGTGGCGATCCGGAACACCTTGTTGCGCCCCTGCCGGGTGGCGCGGACCAGCCGGGCCTGCTCCAGCCGCTGAAGGTGCGCGGTCGCCGTCGCGGGGCTGACGCCCGTGCCGAACGCGAGTTCCTTCGCGATGAGCGCCCGTCCCTCCATGAGCAGCTCCAGCATCCGGATCCGCGTGGCGTCCCCCACGGCCGTCGCCAGCGTCGTGAGGTCCGGCCCTGCATTCATCGTTCGGTCCATGACGAACCATTTTCTAACACACGGACACGGCAACGGCAGCAGAGTGCCCGGCCACGAGGACCGATGACACCGCCCACCGACCCGTATCAGGCCGTCACCCACACCGACCCGTACCCCTACTACGCGGAGCTTCGCGCCCGGGGAGGACTGCACCGCGTCCCCGGCTTCGGGCCATGGATCGCGGCGGATGCGGCCACCGTCCGCGCGGTGCTCACGAGCGAGCACTGCCGGGTCCGGCCACTGTCGGAGCCGGTGCCTCCGCATCTGGTGGGCACCGCCGCCGGGGCCCTCTTTGGCCGGCTGGTGCGGATGAACGACGGAGGCCCCTACCCCGCCGTGAAGCAGACGCTTTCACGCGCATTGCCGGAGGCGCTGTGTGAGGTCGAAGCGGAGAGCCGCCGCTGGGCGGCACGGCTGTTCGCGACGCCATCACTGTCTCGGCTGCCGGACACCGCCCTCCAGCTTCCCGTGTTCGTGCTGGGGTCGCTGCTGGGCTTCCCGGAAGACACGCTGGAGGCGAGCGTGCAGGACGTGGATGCCTATGTCCGCTCGGCCGCCGGTCCTCCTGCGGGCAGTGAGGGTGCGGCGAGGCTGAACGAACGCGTGGCGGCCTGCTTCCAGTCCACGGCGAGGACCGCGTTCACGACGCGGCTTCTGGAAGGCCATGGCTCGGAGGACCTGCGCATCCCGAACGCCGTGGGCCTGCTCACCCAGGCATATGAAGCGACGGCCGGGCTCCTGGGCGCGACGCTGCGGGCCTTCGCTCACGTGCCCGAGTTGCGCGAGCAGCTCTCACATGGCGCGTGCACGATGGACGACGTGGTCCAGGAAGCGGCTCGACACGATTCCCCGGTCCAGAACACGCGACGCTTCACCCATGCCGCCGCGACCATCGCGGGTCAGGCGCTGGAGGCCGGTACGACCGTGGTCGTCGTGCTCGCCGCCGCGAATCGGGATCCACTCGAGAATCCCCGGCCCGACGCCTTCCTGCCAAAGCGCGCGCGGCGCCAGAGCTTCACCTTCGGCCTGGGCTCGCATGCCTGTCCTGGGCCCCTGCTCGCGACGACGATGGCCAAGGCGGCGGCGGAGCGTGTGCTCGCGAGCGGCCTGGACCTGTCACCGTTGTCGGGCCCCGTCACCTGGCGTGCTTCCACCAATGCCCGCGTCCTGGGAGGACTGGAATGATTGCTGTCATCTTCGAGGTCTGGACACACGAGTCGCATCGGCAGCGATACCTGGACCTCGCGGCGGAGCTGCGGCCCCTGCTGGCGGACATCGACGGCTTCATCTCCATCGAGCGGTTCCAGAGCCTCAGCACCCCGGGGAAGCTGCTGTCCCTGTCCTACTGGCGCGACGAGGCGGCGGTGGCCGAGTGGCGGCGACAGGAGGCCCACCGTGAGGCCCAGCGCGAAGGCCGAGGAGGCGTGTTCAGCGACTACCGCCTGCGGGTGGCGCACGTCGTGAGGGATTACGGCTTGAAGGACCGGGCGGCCGTGCCCGCCGACAGTCGCACCGTGCACGACTGACGCGGCCGGCGCACGGCGG
>NZ_RAWF01000251.1:0-14599 GCF_003612075.1 Corallococcus sp. CA041A | reverse complement strand
CCCACGCCCCGTGCCGGTGGCCCCGGACGCTCCGCCCCGGCTCCCATCGCCTCGCCCGCGCCGCGCATCCCACCTCGGGCGCGCGTGCCGTCCATGCCCGCACAGACGCTGGCGGCCCAGCCGGGCCGGTGGCTGTGGACCTGCCGGGAGGGCTTCGAGTCGCACCTGTTCGAGGAGCTGACCTGGGCTGGAGCAGGTCCCCGCCTCCTGGGGCCGGCCCTGGTGGAGTCCGAGCAGCGGCCTGAAGTCCCCCCCGCCTTTGGCCGGGCGGTGGAGCGGGTCGTCGCCACCTGGGCGCCCCCGGGTGGAGGACAGGTGCCGGTGGAGGAGCTCGTGGCTGCGATGTCCGGGCTGCCCTCGCGCGTGCCCTGGCTCCTGCGGGCCTACACGCCGGACAGCGCGAAGGGCAACACGCAGGCGGGCCGTGCCGAGGCGCTGGAAGCCACGGTCCGCGCGGCGCTCCCCTCGGGGCGCGTGCTGGAGGACGACGGACGGGCGCGCGAGGCGGGGGCCCTGCTGGTGGGCCTGTGCGTCGCGCCGGACGGGGTGCTGACCCTGGGCGCGGTGAGCGCCCGTGAGGCCCTGTCGCTCGCGCCGGGCGGGCGGCGGCGGATGAAGCGTGCGGGCGAGTCCCCTTCCCGCGCGGCGATGAAGCTGGAGGAGGCGCTGGACGGGCTGGCGCACGAGCCCGGGCGCGGCGACGTCTGCGTGGACCTGGGCGCGGCGCCGGGCGGCTGGACGCAGCGGCTGGTGGCGCGAGGGGCGCGGGTGGTGGCGGTGGACCCGGCGAAGCTGATGCCGGAGCTGGCGAAGAACCCGCGCGTCCAGCACGTGCAGGAGAGCGCCTTCGCCTACGCCCCGGAGGAGTCCGCGGACTGGCTCTTCTGCGACATGGCGTGGCGGCCCCTGGAGGTGGCGCAGCTGCTGGCCAAGTGGGGCCGGCGCCGCTGGGCGCGCAACCTGGTGGCCAACATCAAGCTGCCCATGAAGGACAAGAACCCGCTGCTCCTGCGGGTGCGCCAGACGCTCGTGGACGACGGGGGCTGGGAGGGCCTCACCGTCCGCCAGCTCTACCATGACCGGGATGAGGTGACGGTCACGGCGCGTCGCATGCGCTGAGGGCGACGGAGCGGGCGCGGGGAGAAGCTTTCCTGCGCCCGGGGCGGGTCCGCGCTACACACGCGGACACGATGCCCTACGCACTCGACGACGCCACCGCCACCGCCCTCGTCGCCCTCCACCCCCGGGCCGCGCGCCCGGGGCACGCCCAGGAGGCGCCGCAGGCCGCCGCCCAGGAGCTCATCGCCACCGAGCAGCGCCGGCGAGGCCAACCGGACGCCACCGGGGCCCTGCACGTGCTGGCGCTCACCCAGGGCACGCTCCTCAAGGAGGAGTTCGACCTGTCCACGCACGCGCACCACGACGGCTGGCGCGTGGGCGCGCTGATGGTGGACGTGAAGGAGATGATCCACTTCAACGCGCGCTTCGGCTTCCCCGCCGGGGACGCCCTGCTCAAGGCCGTCGTGGCGTCGCTGGCCGCGCAGTACCCGGGCGCGCGCATCGTGCGCTTCCAGCCGGACGGCTTCGCGGTGCTGCTCGTGCCCACGTCCCAGCTCACCGTGCGCGAGGACGGCGCGGAGACGACTCGCGCGAAGCTGGCGGAGGACCTGCGCCCCGCGCTGCCTCCGGGAGCCTCCGACACCGACGTGCCGGGCTTCACCGTGGCGCTGCTGGAGCTGACGGTGCACCAGCCGTCACACTGGCAGGTGCTGGGACCGCTCCTGTGGGCAGAGGTGGAGCGGGCCTACATCATGGAGCGAACCGGGCGGACTCACGGCCTGCAGCGGCGGCGCCTGCGCCTGGACGCGTTCCTTCCGGAGCCGGAAGGAACCTGACGCGTCCCCGAGCGACTCGTGTCCTACTCTTCGAGGATGAACTTGCGCGGGTTCTGCGGCACGCCGTTCACGCGCACCTCGTAGTGCAGGTGCGGGCCGGTGGAGCGGCCGGTGTTGCCCACGTTCGCGATGGCCGAGCCGCGCTTCACCCGGTCGCCGGCCTTCACGAGAATCTTGGACAGGTGGCCGTAGCGCGTCTTGATGCCGTAGCCGTGGTCGATGACGAGCACGTTGCCGTACCCGCCCTCCAGACCCGCGAACACCACCGTGCCGTCCGACGGCGCGGAGACTTCCTTGCCGTGCGGCGCCGCGATGTCCAGGCCCGCGTGCGTCACGCGGTCCGCCGTGTACGGGTCCAGGCGCTGACCGAAATCGCTGGTCACCCAGCCGCGCGCCGGCCACACCGACGGCGTGGAGGCGAGCAGCGACTTCTGGTCCTGGAAGTAGGCCTGCAGGTCCTGGAGGCTCAGTTCCTGGCGGGTGGCCTCCGCGGAGAGCCGGTCCAGCCGGCCCAGCAGCACCTTCGGGGTGTCCGTGGTGGTCAGCTGGGTGAACTGCGTGTCCGTCGTGGGCGCAGTGGTGCCGGCCTCAGGCTCCGTGGGGCCCATGGCCAGGTTGCGCTGCGGGTCCGACAGCAACGTCACCGCGCGCAGCTTCTGGTCGAAACGCTCCACGCGGTCCAGCGTCGAACCGATGTGCTCGATGCGCTCACGCACCGACTTCAGCTGGGAACGCAGCGTGAGGTTCTCCTCACGCAGGATGCGGTTCTCCGACGCGTCCGCCGCCACCTGGAGGTAGTGGATGCTCGCACCGGCGCCCAGTCCCGCCACCAGCATCAGGCCCATGCCCACCTGCACCAGCCAGGAGCGCTGGATGGTGTAGCGCTTCACCGGAGCGTCGTGGTCCGGGATGACCATCAGCGTGAAGGACTTTTTGGCCACGGACCACTCCTGGGGAAACTCTTTCGCAACGTGGGACTTCCGGCGCCAGAAGCTAAGTCGCTCCCCGCGCTCGCAACACCTCCCCCACCCGCCGCCCCTCCCGCACCGTCACCCACTGGCGATTCTCAGTAAGTGGAAAGGTTGGGGCAGCTATCATCCGCATTTGAAGAGTGTCAAGGTCAACAGACTCCAGGGCGCGCCCCAATCGCGCCCCGAGTCCGGGCCCTACCCGCCCTGCATGCGCACGACGATGACGCTGATGTTGTCGTCGCCGCCGCGGTCGTTGGCCAGGTCGATGAGGTGCTTGGGCACTTCATCCAGGTTCGCGTGGCGCGCGACGGCGTCGTGGATCTCCCGGTCCTCCAGCATGTTGGCGAGGCCGTCCGAGCAGAGCAGGAACACGTCACCGGGCTCGGACACGAGCCCCATGACATCCACCTGGACCTCCTCCTCGAAGCCAACGGAGCGGGTGATGATGTTCTTGTACCGGGAGTGCTTGGCCTCTTCCGGTGTGATCATCCCCGCTTTGATCTGCTCGTTGACCAGCGAGTGGTCCTCGGAGATCTGCTGAATGAGGTCCCCGCGGATGAGGTACGCGCGACTGTCGCCCACGTGGGCGAAGAAGGCGTGCTCGTCGCGGACCACCAGGGATATGACTGTCGTGCCCATGCCGGACAGGCGCGCGTCATCCTGGGCGGTGAGGTAGATGGCCTGACAGGCCTTCTCCACCGCGCCCCGGAGCGCTTCCGGAATGGGCGAATCCTGGAGGTTGGGAACGCTGACGAAGGGGTTTTCCCGCCCTTCACGCGCGCGCCTCAGCTCTTTGTCGATGGTCTCGACGGCGATGCGCGACGCGGTACCACCACCCGCGTGCCCACCCATGCCGTCCGCCACGACGTAGAGCTGGAGCTCATCGTCAATGAGGAAGCTGTCCTCGTTGTGATTGCGCTTGCGCCCGACGTCCGTCAGGCCAGCGGAGATGACTTTATGGCGGGGGGCCGCGGTCTGCCCTGCGGTGCTGGACACGCGCCGGATGCTATGTGAGCCCATAAGTGGGGGCAAGGACGCGGACGAAAACTCCCGGTGCGTCATGCCCCTCCCCCTGGGTCACCCCTACCTTGTAGGCCCCCATTTCAGGCCGTCCGGCGCAGCCGACCCCGGGGGCTGTTGCCTTCCGGACCCGACTCCCGGCGCGCGCGGGGCGTGGCCCGGTGGGCCGAACGCACCAGCGCTTCCGCCGCGCCGAGCGCCTCGCGAGTCACCTCCACGCCCGACATCATGCGGGCCAGTTCCTGGGTGCGCTCGGCGCCGGCCGAGAGCGAAAGCACCTGGGACACGGTGCGCTCGCCCTTCACGCTCTTGCGGATGAGCAGGTGCGCGTCCGCGTAGGCCGCCACCTGGGGCAGGTGCGTGATGCACAGCACCTGACGGTGGGAGCTGACCTCGCGAATCATCCGGCCCACCACGTCCGCGATGGCGCCGCTGACGCCCGCGTCCGCCTCATCCAGGATGTAGCAGCCGCACGCGTCACTGTCCGCCAGTGCACGTTTGAGCGCGAGCAGCAGCCGGCTCGCCTCACCACCCGAGGCCACCTTGGCCAGGGGCCGCGCCGGCTCCCCCGGGTTGGCGCTGAAGAAGAACTCCACTTCATCCATGCCGTCCGGACGCAGCGACTCCCCGGCGGTGACGCGCACCTCGAAGGCGGCCTTGCCCATGGCCAGTCCGCCCAGGCCCTCGCGCACCTGCTGGGAGAAGGCCCCGGCGGAGGCCTTGCGCGCGCGGGACAGCGTCAGCGCCGCCTTGCGCGCCCGCTCCTCCACGCGTTTGCGCTCCTGGTTCAGCTCCTCCAGGATTTCGCGCCGGTTCTCCAGCGTGCCCAGCTCCGTCTCCAGCTCGCCGCGCTTCTTGAGGACGCCGTCCAGCGTCGCGCCGTGCTTGCGGCACAGCCGCTTGAGCGCGTCCAGCCGCTCCTCCACCTCGCCCAGCCGCCCGGGGTCGGACTCCAGCCCCTCCACGTAGCGGTTGAGCAGGCGCGCGGCCTCCTCCAGCTCCGACAGCGCCGTGCTGAGCGACTGAGCCACCGGCGCGAGCGTCGCGTCGCACTTGACGCCCTCGTGCACGAGCCCCAGCGCGCGCCCGACAATCTCCACCGCGGACGGCGCTTCGCCCGACACCAGCAGCTCGGCCTCCGCGCCCTGACGCTTGAGCTTCTGGGCGCTGCCCAGCCGCCGGCGCTCCGCGTCCAGCTTCACGTCCTCGCCGGTTTCCGGGTCCAGGCGCGTGATTTCGTCCAGTTGGAAGCGAAGGAACTCCGCGCGCTCGCGCACCTTGGCGTCGTCTCCGCCCAGCGCGTCCATGCGGCCATCCACTTCGCGCAGGTTCGCCCACTCGCGGCCGTACGCGGCCAGCGCTTCCTCCAGGCGACCGTACTTGTCGAGCAGCACCCGGTGCAGCCCGGAGTCGAAGAGGCTCACGTGCTCATGCTGGCCAGCGATGTCCACCGCGCCCCGAGTGAGCTTCCCCAGCACGCCCAGCGTCACCAGCGCGCCGTTGACGTAGACCTTTCCGCGCCCGGTGCGCCCGAGCACGCGGCGCACGAGCACCTCCTCTCCCAGGTCCGGGAGGCCCAGTTCCTCCAGGCGCGCGGCCAGCACCGGTGTCCGGGCGAATACGCCCTCCACCGCCGCGTCCTCGCAGCCCGCACGGATGACGTCCGCATCCGCCCTGCCCCCGAGCAGAAGGCCCAGCGCGTCCACCAGAATGGACTTGCCGGCACCCGTCTCACCCGTGAGGACGGTGAGGCCCGCGCCAAACGCGACCTCCACCTCCTCAATCACCGCTACGTTCGAAATCCGAAGACCCAGCAGCACTCGCGCCCTCCGCGATCCGTACGACGCCCCAACACCTGAACACCCTAGCAGGTCTTGATGACACTGCACAGGTGTTCGGGTCGGGTGGATGGCGGGAGGGCGAGTGGGAGGGCGTGGCATGTTGGCGCCACAACCATCTCCCACTCCCCGAGTCGCATCAGATTTCGGTGAACAGCTCCTGGATGTCCTGTTCGGTGAGCGTGCGGCCCATGTCGTCCCCGTCCGTGCCCAGCACGCCGGCGGCGAGTTCGCGCTTGCGGCGCTGGAGGCTGAGAATCTTCTCCTCCACCGTGCCTCGCGTAATGAGCTTGTAGCTGATGACCGCGCGCGTCTGGCCGATGCGGTGCGTACGGTCCGTGGCCTGGTCTTCCACCGCGGGGTTCCACCACGGGTCGAAGTGGATGACGTAGTCCGCGGCGGTGAGGTTCAAGCCGGTGCCGCCCGCCTTGAGGCTGATGAAGAAGAGCGGCGGGCCGTCAGGGCGGTTGTACTCGTCCACCTTGCCCATGCGGTCCTTGGTGCGGCCGTCCAGGTAGAGGTAGCGCAGGCCCTTCTTGTCCGCCTCCTGCTTGAGCAGCTCCAGCATCTCCGTGAACTGGCTGAAGACGAGCGCGCGGTGGCCTTCCGCCACCAGGTCCGCCACCAGTTCCATGAAGCGCTCGAGCTTCGCGCTGGACGGCAAGAGCGTGCCGGGCGGCATCTTGAGCAGACGCGGATCGCAGCAGACCTGACGCAGGCGCATCAGCGCGGCGAGGATGGAGACGCGGCTCCTCTTGAAGCCCACCTTCTCGATGGACTCGTTCACCTTGCGGCGGCTCTCCTCCAGCACCTCGCGGTAGAGCGCGGCCTGGCCGGGCTCCATCTCGCACCACGCGACGCTCTCCGTCTTCGGCGGCAGGTCCTTGGCCACCTCCGTCTTGAGGCGGCGCATGATGAAGGGCTGGATGCGGCGGCGCAGCCGGTCCTTCGCGGTGGCGTCGTTGGCCACCTGGATGGGCTGCTCGTAGCGGTCGCTGAAGCCTTCCGCGCTGCCCAGGAAGCCGGGCATCAGGAAGTCGAAGATGCTCCAGAGCTCCGACAGGCGGTTCTCCAGCGGCGTACCGGTGAGCGCCAGGCGCGTCTCGCTGGGCAGCGACTTGCACGCCTGCGCGGTGGCGCTGTCCGCGTTCTTGATGTTCTGCGCCTCGTCCAGGATGACGTAGCGGAAGCCCACCTGGGACAGCTGCTCCAGGTCGCGGCGCACCAGCGCGTACGACGTGAGCACCAGGTCCATGTCCTTCAGGTCCTCCGCGCGCTCGCGGCGGTCCTGCCCGTGCCACACCATGGCCTTGAGGCCCGGCGTGAAGCGCTCCGCCTCGCGCTCCCAGTTGGCGAGCACGCTCGTGGGCGCGACCACCAGGGACGGCTTGCGGCCCTCGTCGTTGGCCACCTTCTGCATCAGGCTCAGGGACTGGATGGTCTTTCCCAGACCCATGTCGTCCGCGAGGATGCCGGACAGCCCGTGGCGCCGGAGGAACCAGAGCCAGGACAGGCCCGCCTCCTGGTAGTGGCGCAGCGTGGCCTGGAGTCCTTCCGGCACGGCCACCTTCGGCACGCCGGCGGACTCGCGCAGCGCGAGCATGGCCTGACGGGCCTTGGCCTCCACCTCGGTGAACTCGCTCAGGTCCGCGAGCAGGTCCAGGGCCACCGCCTGGTGCAGCGGCAGCCGCGTGCGCGTGCGGCCCGGCATGGCGCCGGCCTCCTCCAGGAGGTCCGCCACGCGCTTGATCTCCGCGACGTCCGCCTCCGCGAAGGAGCCGTCCTTCAGCGGCACGAACTTGCGGCCGGAGTCCAGCCACATGCGCACGGCGCCCAGGTCCACGGCCTGGTCGTCGGTGACGAACTCCGCGTCCAGGTCGAACCACTGCACGCCGCTCATGCCCACGCGGATGCGCGGCTTGAGCTTCGGGCGCAGCCGCACCTTGGGCGCCTGCACGCCGTAGCGCTCCCACTCCTCAGGCAGGCCCGCCAGGCCCCGCGCCCAGAACTCCAGGGCCACGTCGCCCGTCGCGTCGAACGCCTGCGAGGCCTGATCAAAGCGCAGCCCCTGGTCGAGCAGCACCTTGCCCGCGGCGCGCTCCACCTCGTCGCGGCGGCGGTACAGCTTGCGCGAGTCCTCGCCCACGCCGCTGGCGTAGCCCAGGTGCGTGGCCGTGGGGGACACCGCCACCGTCGTCTGGCCGTATCTCGCGGCCAGCTGCACCTTCACGCGCTCGGCGGCGCCTTCCAGTGTGACGACGAAGCGCGGCTCCACCGACTCGTCCACTTCGATGTCGTCCGCCTTCAACGACATGCGGAAGCGCGGCAGGTGCGCGGCGAAGAACGTCAGGACCCGGTCCAGTTGCCCGGACGGGAAGGCCATGGTCGGTTCCAGCAGCCACTTGCGCAGCAAGCGCGGCGGGAAGTCCGGCTCCACGGCGTGGAGGTTCTGCGCCTGGATGACGTACGTGCGCCGGCCCGCGAGCACGATGACGTCCTTGAGCGGGTAGCCCACGCCGTCCGGGAACAGCAGCTCAATCTGCGCGGTGGCACCGTCTGGACGCGACTCCAGATGGATTTGCGGCCGCACGGGCTGCTCCATGTAGACGAGCGGCGTGCCCCGGTAGATGACCCGGCGCTGGCGCAACAGCTCCAGCACCTCGCACAGGTCCTCGTCCGAGAGGACGATGCGCGAGTCGTAGCGGTGCTCATGGCGCGACAGCACCATGAAGATGCGCTCGTCCGGGGGCGCGATGCGGCTGCCCGCCTGGAGCAGACGCTTCACGTGCACGGGGCCCTTGGTCTGCGCGTCCTGACGGCGCACGTCCACGACCCAGTGGCGGTTGTTGGAGCCGCCCGCCCCCGTGCTCGCGGGGGTGAGCCGGTAGAGGAACTCGTAGTCGGGCAGTGAGGACAGGCCCAGCCAGCTCTCCACCTTGGCGAGCGCGGGCAGGCTAACGCCTTCCATCCCCGGCGCTCCGCCTCCGGGAATCTCCTCCTCGTCGTCCGGCCCCATGTCCTCGGGTTCGGGCGGCGGAGGAGGCGCCGCGGCTTTCTGCGGTGGCGGCGGTGGCCGGAAGCGGGCCGCGTAGATGAGTGCCACGGCGACCACGTGCTCGCAATGCGGGCCCGTGGTGTTCCACACCGGGCAGGTGCAGGAGGAAACGACTTTTCCCTCTCCGGGAATCAGGGCCACGTCGTAGCGCTCGCCGGACGGACCCGCGACCTGCGCGCGGATGCGTTCGGGTTCACGCGTGAGGCCGAAGACGCGGCGGCCTTCGGCCACCTCGCGGCCTTTCTTGAACGTGGCGGGCTCGACCTCGGCCTTGAGGGCGCGGAGCCAGATTCCGTCCTGGGGGGAGAGAGGGTCTCGGGTGTCAGCGGTGGTTTGCACGGCTTGCAAGGGCCCCAGACTCCTTGGTCGGGGGGAACCGCCTCGCTTAACACAGTGAGGGGATCCCCGCGCGCGGGAAAAAATACGGCGTCCGCCAGCCGATGCGGCCGGGCGGCGCGAAGCTGTGAGATCATCAACGTCCGCCATGCCCCGGTCCCGTCCCAGTCCGCCCATCCTCCGGCCGTTGGCCCTGGGACTCTGCGTCCGGGGGCCCGCCAGGCTGGCTGTCACCCGGGCCGGGTACCCTGGGTCCCAGGTCCACCCCGGGTGTCATCCACCGGGCTGAAACGCCGCCGTCCTCCTTTCGGAGCCCCACCCCATGTCCCTCGACCCCACGCTCGCCTCCGACCTCCAGGCCGTCCTGAGAGATGTGCCGGACTTCCCCAAGCCCGGCATCGTCTTCAAGGACATCACCCCCATGCTGGCGGACCCGCGCCTCTTCGGCCGGGTGGTCACCGCCATGTCCGCCCCCTTCCGGGGCCAGCACATCACCAAGGTGGTGGGCGTGGAGTCGCGCGGCTTCCTGCTGGGTGCCCCCATCGCGCTGGCGCTGGAGGCGGGCTTCGTGCCCGCGCGCAAGCCCGGCAAGCTCCCGCACAAGCGCATCGTGGAGCGCTACTCGCTGGAGTACGGCGCGGACGGCGTGGAGATGCACGAGGACGCCATCCTCAAGGACGAGCGCATCCTCGTGGTGGATGACGTGCTCGCCACCGGCGGCACCGCCGACGCCACGGGCCGGCTCATCGGCCGGCTGGGCGGGCAGATTGTCGGCTACAGCTTCCTCATCACGCTCGACTTCCTCGAGGGTCCGAAGCGGCTGGGGCCGGACAAGGTGACGTCCGTCCTCCGCTTCTAGCCTTCCGCCTGGCGTCACCGGACCCCACGTCCGGTTGACGCCCACGCCGGCCCTGTTTATAAGTTGGTCACACAACCTAGAAACCAAATCGCGCCATGCCTCGTCCCTCCAATACCGAAGCGCGCCGGGAACAGATCGTCGCTGGACTGCTCAAGGCCATGGCCGAGCGCGGCTACGAGGGCGCGTCCGTGGCGGAGATCGCCCGTGCGGCGGGCCTGAGCGCGGGGCTGGTGCACTACCACTTCGAGGACAAGCAGGAGATCCTCCTGACCCTGGTGCGCTCGTTGGCCGCTCGCGCCCGGCAGCGCTTCGCCACGCGGGCCACGAAGCTCGCCGCGGAAGATGCACACGGTCGGGTGGAGGCGTTCGTGGACGCGTTCCTCGCCACCGGGCCGGACTCAGACGTGGCGGCGGTGGCGGGCTGGGTCACCATCAGCGCGGAGGCCATCCGGCAGCCGGAGGTGCGCGTCGCCTACGAAGAGGTGGTGCGCGCGGACCTGGAGCAGTTGGAGGCGCTGGTCGCGGCGGTGGTGGGCAAGCGCCGCGCGCGTCCGCTGGCCGCGGGGCTCTTCGCCGCCATCCAGGGGTACTTCGTGCTGTCCGCGAGCGCGCCCGGGCTCGTGCCTCCGGGCTCCGCGGCGGGCACCGTGAAGCGCATGGCCGCGGGGCTGTTGGACGCGGCGACTTCTTCTTCTCCGGACCGTGAGGTGTCGTGATGACCATCGCCATCTACGCAGGCAGCTTCGACCCCGTGACGGCGGGACACCTGTCGGTGGTGCGACAGGCGGCGCGCCTCTTCAGCCATGTCGTCGTGGTGGTCGCGGTCAACCCGAACAAGCACACGCTGCTCACCGCCGAGGAGCGCATGGCGCTCATCCGGGAGGCCGTGGCCCGGCACCCCAACGTCTCCGTCACCTTCACCGAAGGGCTCATCGTGGAGCTGGCGCGGGAGATTGGCGCGAGCGTCCTGTTGCGCGGCGTGCGCGGCGCCACCGATGCGCAGTTCGAGACGGAGCTGGCGCAGATGAACCGCGCGCTCGCGCCGGAGCTGTCCACCCTCTTCCTGCCCGCGGAGGCGCACCTGGCGGAGGTGTCCAGCAGCGCCCTCAAGGAGCGCCTCACGCGCGGCGAGGACGTGTCCGCCTTCTGCCCTCCCGCCGTCGCCGCGAAGCTGCGCGAGCGGCTGTCCCCTTCCCTCCGGAGCCATCCATGAGCCTGTCCTTCATTCCCCTGGGCGTTGGTGATGCCTTCTCCGCGCTCTACTACTCGTCGTGCCTGGCGCTGGAGGCGGAGGACCAGGTGCTGCTGCTCGACTGTCCGCACCCCATCCGCAAGATGATGCGCGAGGCGTCCGAGTCCTCCGGCGTGCACCTGGACGTGGAGCGCGTCAGCGCCGTGGCCCTCACGCACCTGCACGCGGACCACGCCTCCGGCCTGGAGGGCCTGGGGTACTTCTCCTTCTTCGTGCTGCAGCGGAAGATGGAGCTGCTCGCGCACCCGAGCGTCACGCGCCGCCTCTGGGAGGGCCACCTGGCCGCGGGCATGGAGTGCCTCATCGAGCAGCAGGGCGCGGGGCCCAGCCACAAGCACTTCGAGGACTACTTCACGCACACGCCGCTGCACCTGGAGCGCTCGGTGCGCCACGGCCCGTTCGAAATCGAGTGCCGCTTCACCTACCACCACGTGCCCACCACCGCGTTCCGCATCCGCGCCGGGGGCCGGTGCCTGGGCTACAGCGCGGACACCGCGTTCGACGAGGGGCTCATCTCCTGGCTGTCCGAGGCGGACCTGGTCATCCACGAGACGAACTACGGCGTGCACACGCCCTACGAGAAGCTGGCGGCGCTGCCGGAGGCGACTCGCGCGAAGATGCGCCTCATCCACTATCCGGACCTCTTCGACACGAGCGGCAGCGTCATCGAGCCGCTGGTGCAGGGCCGGCGCTACACCGTCTGAGGACGGAGCGCATGGTGGGCCGGATGCCCTTCATCCTCCGGGAAGAAGGGCTTGCGCGTTGCGCCATATCCGGTCCGCTCGCCTTCACGTGCCGAGTGCGCTACGCCGAGACGGGTTGGCGCTCCCCCTGTGCCCCCGCAAGAGAACGACTGTCCGATGATGAAGAAGACCGTGAGCACCTGGGCGGTGCTGCTGCCGCTCGCGCTGGTGCTGGCCACCCGTTCCGCCGGGGCCGCGGAGCCGACGCCTCCCGCCGACACCGTCCGCCTCACGATCCTCCACCTCAACGACGTCTATCAGTTCCAGCCCACCGCCCAGAACCGGGGCGGCCTGTCGCGCGTGGCCACGCTCAAGCAGCAGGCGCTGAAGGAGTCGCCGCACGTCCTCACGCTGCTGGCGGGTGACACGATTTCGCCTTCGGTGGAGTCGTCCGCGGAGGTGGCGGGCGAGGCGCTCAAGGGCAAGCAGATGATCGACGCGTGGAACGCGCTCGGTCTGGACTACTCCACGGTGGGCAACCACGAGTTCGACTTCGGGGACGACGTGCTGCGCGCGCGCCTCCAGCAGTCGCGCTTCCCGTGGCTGGGCGCCAACGTGATGAGCGTGAAGTCCGGGCAGGTGTTCGACGGGCTCAAGGCGTGGGACCTCCGCGACGTGGGCGGCGTGAAGGTGGGCATCTTCGGGGTGGTGCTGCCGGAGACGCAGACCTCGTCCAAGCCGGGCAAGGACACGCGCATCACGCCGTACTGCGAGGCCGCGAAGCGCTCCGTGGAGGAGCTGCGGGCCGCGGGCGCGCAGTTCGTGCTGGGGCTCACGCACCTGGCGGTGGAGCAGGACCGCGAGCTGGCGAAGTGCGTGCGCGTGGACCTCATCATCGGCGGGCATGACCACGACCGCGTGGAGGAGACCGTCGCGGGCACGCCCATCTTCAAGCTGGACGAAGACGCCATCGACCTGGGCCGCGTCACGCTGGACCTGGACGCGAAGACGGGCGCGGTGAAGAAGCTGGCGTGGAAGGTGATTCCCATCACCTCGAAGACTCCGGACGACGCGGCGTTCAACGAGCAGATGAAGCCCTACGCGCCGCTGATGGCCACGCTGGCGGAGCGCATTGGCCGCTCGCCGGTGGCGCTGGATGCGCGCAGTGCGCCGAACCGGCTGGGGGAGACGAACCTGGGCTCGTTCCTGGCGGATGCGTTCCGCGAGGCGACGGGCGCGGACGTGGCGCTCGTGAACGGGGGCGCCATCCGCGCGGACCGGGTGCTGCCCGCGGGGAAGATGACCCGGCGCGAGATGTACTCGCTCATGCCCTACCGCAACGAGCTGGTCGTCCTGGAGGTGACGGGGGCGACGCTGCGCGCGGCGCTGGAGAACGGCGTCAGCCTGAGCAGCGTGGATGGCAAGCCGCCCGGTCGCTACCCGCAGGTGTCCGGCCTGCGCTTCACCTATGACTTGCGCAAGGCGCCAGGCTCGCGGGTGACGAAGGTGGACGTGAAGGGCAAGCCGCTGGACGACGCGGCGAAGTACCGGCTGGCCACCTTCAGCTTCGTGGCACAGGGCAACGACGGCTACGCGATGTTCAAGGACCTGCCTGTCCTGCCCCCGAGCCCGGAGCACACGTCGCCCTGGGACGCGCTCAGCACCGCGTTCCGCACCGGCAAGCCCGCGCCCCGCGCGAAGCCCCAGGGCCGCATCACCGTCCTCGGCGTGCCCAAGGGCGGACTGCACGCGCCTCCGTCGATGAAGTAGCGCCTACCGCCAGGGCGCGGTCCAGCCTCGCGCCCGGTAGACCACCCGCCCCGCCAGCTCACGCAGCATGTCCGTGCTCTGGTTGAGCGCTCCCGAGCGTGGCAGCCAGCTCAGCTTCGCCGGGGGAATCGTCGAGGAGCGGAGGTCCACCGCGAGGGTGTCCGCCTTCAGCCCCACCGCCGCGAAGCAGCCGGCCGCTCGGGGCAGGTGCGCGGCGCTCGTCACCAGGAGCAGTGACTTCCAGCCGTGGGCTCGCACCAGCGGCTCCGACTCCAGCGCGTTCTCGCGGGTGTTGCGGCTGCGCCCTTCCTTCACGATGCGCTCGGGCGCGATGCCCCAGTGCTCCAGCTGCGCGGCCAGCACGTCCGCCTCCACCACCGCCTCCGGCCTCGCGTCCAGGTTGCCAGCGGTAATCAACACCTGCCGGGCCCTGCCGTCGTGCAGCAGCTCGAAGGTGCGCATCATCCGCTCCGGCGCGGCGTTGTACTCCGGCTGCCCCGAGCGCTCCGTGGCCGCCGCGTCCAGCCCTCCGCCCAGCAGGATGACCGCGTCGTAGACGGTGTCCGGCCGGTACGTGCTCACCGCGTCCGCCTCCGTCGCGCGCGTCAGCAGCGCCACCGTCGGCTCGATGGAGAACACGTACAGCACGGCCAACGCCGCGAGCTGGG
The DNA here is from genome assembly GCF_003612075.1 of Corallococcus sp. CA041A. Classification (NCBI taxonomy): domain Bacteria; kingdom Pseudomonadati; phylum Myxococcota; class Myxococcia; order Myxococcales; family Myxococcaceae; genus Corallococcus; species Corallococcus sp. CA041A. Next base: position 252 of record NZ_RAWF01000251.1, on the reverse strand, counting down.
ACGCCAGCGACAGGCGCTTCCACCGGCGCAGCAGCAGCCCCGCCACGCCGAACAACAGCGCCCAGGTGAGCGGGGACAGCAGCAGGTCCAACAGCTTCGACAGGACGAGGAACATCGCGGCGCCGCTACCGACCCGACCGGGACTTGAGGTACTGCCGGGCCTCCGCCGCGCCGGTCCCTCGCGGCCGCAACTGCAGGTAGCGCCGGTAGTGCTCCACGGCCACCCCCGCGCGGGCCGTCCGCGCTCCCACC
>NZ_RAWF01000250.1:0-14605 GCF_003612075.1 Corallococcus sp. CA041A | reverse complement strand
CCCCCAGGATGGGAGGAAGCCCGACCGCCCATGCCCCCCAAAGTGCCCGCCAAAGCAGCCTTCTTCGACGTCGACGGGACGCTGGTCCGGACGAACATCGTCCACGTCTATGCCTATTACGCCATGAACCGGGGCTCGCTCCGGGGCATCGCGGGCCGCACCCTGGGCACCGCCCTGGGTCTGCCGGTGTTCGGCATCCTGGATGCCGTCAACCGCAAGGCCTTCAACGAGTTCTTCTACCGGTACTACTCGGGCCTCAGCGAGGACCGGCTCGTCACCATCGCGGAGGACATGTTCGAGGACGTCCTCAAGCCCGCGCTGTACGAGCAGACGCAGGACCTCATCGACGAGGCGCGTCGTGCCGGTTGCCGCATCGTGTTGGTCACCGGAGCGCTGGACTTCACCATGCGCCCGCTGGCCCGGCACCTGGGCTGCGATGACGTCATCGCCAACAAGATGCAGTTCGTGGGCGGCAAGGCCACCGGCAAGGTGATTCCGCCCATCATCGAAGGCGCCAACAAGGCCAACGCCATCCGCGCCTATTGCGAGCGCGAAGGCCTGGCCCTCAACCAGTGCCATGGCTACTCGGACAGCGCCTCCGACTACGCCATGCTCGCCGTGGTGGGACGGCCCACCGCGGTGAACCCGGACCTGCGGCTGCGCTCGCTCGCGCGCGCGTACAACTGGCCCATCCTGGACCTGAAGTAATCCCCCACCCCTTTTCGCCGCCCCTTCATCCATGCGCCCGCTCAAGACGCTCCAGAAGCTGTACGACGAGGAAAGCCAGGTGGTCATCACGGAGAAGGGCAGCCCCCCCCGGGCGCTCTTCTACGGTGAGGGCTTCCTCCAGGAAGACCTGCCCGTGGGCACCCGGGTCATCTTCCCCCGCCCCCCGCTGGAGGGCGTGCCCAACGTGAAGGCCGCCATCCGCTGGGCCATCAACCACCCGGAGGGCATGGACCCGCTGCACGCGCTGCTCAAGCCCGGCATGCGGCTGACGTGCGTCATCGACGACATCAGCGTCCCGCTGCCGCCCATGGTCACGCCGGACGTGCGCCAGTCCATCCTGGAGGTGGTGCTGGAGCTGTGCGCGGACAGTGGCGTGGATGACGTGCACCTGGTCATCGCCAACGCGCTGCACCGCCGGATGACCGAAGGCGAGATGAAGCGCATGGTGGGCGAGAAGATCTTCGACGCCTACTACCCGGACCGCTACTACAACCACGACGCGGAAGACCCGGACGGCATCACGGAGCTGGAGCGCACCAGCCACAATGAAGTGGTGGCGGTGAACCGCCGCGTGGCGGAGAGCGACCTCATCGTCTACGTGAACATCAACTTCGTGCCCATGAACGGCGGGCACAAGTCCATGGGCACGGGCGTGACGAACTACGCGTCGCTCCGGCACCACCACAACCCGAAGACCATCCGCGACTCCGACAGCTACATGGAGCCGAAGGCGAGCGCGCTCTACACGAAGAACTCGCGCATCGGCACGGTCATCGACCAGACGCTGAAGGTCTTCCACATCGAGACCACGCTGAACAACCGCATGTTCGGCGCGCCCACGGACTTCCTGGCGAAGAAGGAAGAGGACTACACGGAGGCGGACCGGCTGAAGTTCCAGGCCCTGCGCTTCACGCTGTCCAAGCTGCCCCGCGCGGCGGCGCGCAAGGTGCTCAACGCCATCCCCGCGCCCTATGACGTGACGGGCGTGTTCGCGGGGGCCACGGAGCCCACGCACCAGAAGACGCTGGAGCAGAGCTGGAAGCAGTACGTGGTGCCGGTGGAGGGGCAGAGCGACATCGTCATCTTCCCCATCCCGTTCGTCAGCCCCTACAGCGTCAACTCCGTCCTCAACCCGCTGCTCGTGCAGGTGATGGGGCTTGGGTACTTCTACAACCTCAACCGGGGCGTGCCGCTGGTGAAGAAGGGGGGCGTGCTCATCCTCCTGCACCCGGCCTACGACGAGTTCGACCCCGTGCAGCACCCCAGCTACATCGAGTTCTTCCACCGGCTGCTGCCGGAGACGCGGGACTCCATGAAGCTGGAGCACAAGTACGAGAAGGAGTTCGCGGAGAACCCCAGCTACGTGCACCTGTACCGCAAGGGCAACGCCTACCACGGCGTGCACCCCTTCTACATGTGGTACTGGGGCGAGAATGGCCGCCAGCACGTAGGCAAGGTCATCGTCGCGGGCGCGGAGAACAACCACGTCCCGGCCCTGCTTGGCTGGGATCGCACCGACACCCTCTCCGAGGCGATTGAAGAGGCGCGCGGCTTCATGGGGCGCTCCGCGTCCATCAGCCTGCTGCGCATCGCGCCCACGGTGATGGTGGACGTGAAGTGAAAGGGTCGCACACGGACATGGCCACGCCCTCCGAGCTGAACGTCACCGAGGTCTTCACCGGCAAGCGCATCGTCTTCGTCGGCACCACCGGCTTCGTGGGCAAGGTGACGCTGTCGATGTTGCTGGCCCACTACGGCGACGTGCTGGACCGGGTCTACGTCATCGTGCGCAAGGGCAGCGCCGCGTCCGCGGAGCGCCGCTTCTTCGACAAGGTGGCGCCCAGCGAGCCCTTCCAGCCGCTGCGCGACCGCCTGGGCGACGAAGGCGCCATGGCGTTCATCCAGAAGAAGTGCACCATCCTGGATGGCGACATCACCGACCCCTTCGTGGGCCTGGAGGAGGCGCAGGTCGACGCGCTCACCGGACAGGTGCACGCCATCGTCAACTGCGCGGGCCTGGTCTCCTTCAATCCGTCCCTGGAGGTGGGCCTCAACGTCAACACCCACGGCGTGAAGAACGCGGTGGCGCTGGCGCTGCGCTGGTCCGTGCCGCTCATCCACATGTCCACCGCGTTCGTCGTGGGCAACCGCAGCGGGCTCGTCTTCGAGGACGAGCAGGTGCTGAACTACTTCCCCAAGCAGGGGGAGATGGACGGGCGCGACTTCAGCCTGGAGCAGGAGCTGGCGGACGCGGATAAAATCGTGGCCCGCCTGCGCGAACAGGCGGATGACAAGGCGCTCACCTCCCTCTTCCGGCAGAAGGCGCTGGACCGCCTGGAGGAGGAGGGCCGCGACGCCACCGACGAGAAGACGCTGCGCCTGGCCGTGGGCCGCGAGCGCAAGCTGTGGCTGTCCGGCGAGCTGGTCCGCGCGGGCATGGAGCGCGCGCAGCACTGGGGCTGGCCCAACACGTACACGTACGCCAAGCACCTGGGCGAACAGGTGATGGCGGGGACGCCGGGGCTTCGCTACTCCATCGTGCGGCCCTCCATCGTGGAAAGCGCGGCGCACTTCCCCTTCCCCGGCTGGAACGAAGGCTTCACCACGTCCGCGCCGCTGGCGTACGCGGGCATCAAGGGCCAGCGCGGCATCCCCGCGGGTGACCACGCCATCCTGGACATCATCCCGGTGGACCAGGTGGCCGGCGCCACGCTGGGCATCACCGCGCACGCGATGCAGGTGGAGGAGCGCCGCGTCTACAACCTGGCGTCCGGTGACGTGAACCCGTTCCTCGCCAGCCGCTCCGTGGAGCTGGTGGGTCTGTACCGCCGCCGCTACTACCGCAACCGTGAGACGGGCAACTCGCTGGTCAACTCGCTGCGCTCGCGCATCGAGCCGCAGCCCGTGAGCAAGCAGGAGTTCCAGCTGCTCAGCGCGCCCATGCTGGCGAAGGGCGCGAAGCTGCTGAAGAAGGCCATGGACGAGGTGCGGCCCGCGTGGGGCGCGCCCCGCGTGCAGGCGATGATGGACAAGGCCCGCGTCGCGCTGGATGAAGTGGAGTCCCAGGCGGGCAGCCTCGGCGGCCTCATCGAACTGTTCCTCCCCTTCCTCTGGGAGAACCGCTACGTCTTCCGCTGCGACAACACGCGCTCCGTCTACGAGCGCATGGTGCCGGCGGACCGCGCGAAGATTGACTGGGCGCCGGACCGCATCGACTGGCGCGAGTACTTCCTGGGCACGCACCTGCCCGGCCTGGAGAAGTGGGTGTTCCCGGGCCTGGACGAGGAGCGCGAGAAGCGCACCGCCATCCCCGCGCACCGCGACCTGCTGGAGCTCTTCGAAGCCACCGTGCACGCGTACCGCCACCGGGTGGCGTTCCGCATGGCAGCGGGAGAGAAGGAAGAGCGCTTCACCTTCGGCGAGGTGCACCGCTACGCGGCCCGCGTGGGCAGCTACCTGATGGCCCAGGGCATCAAGCGCGGCGACCGCGTCCTCCTGGTGTCGGAGAACCGGCCGGAGTGGGCCATCAGCTACTTCGGCATCCTGCGCGCTGGCGGCACCGCCGTGCCGGTGGACCCCTCGCTCACCGAAGCGGAGGTGGTCAACATCGCGAAGCGCGCGGCGGCGAAGCAGTGCCTCGTGTCCGAGCAGACCGCGGAGGACTTCCCCGGCCTCTTCACCGCGCTGGGTGAGGGCGTGGGCGTGGCGAGCCTCGCGGAGGCCATGACGGGTGACCCGGCGTTCCCGGACCGCATTGGCCCGGTGAGGAAGTCCGCCGCCGCGGACGACGTGGCGAGCGTCATCTTCACCTCCGGCACCACCGGCACGCCCAAGGGCGTGATGCTCACGCACCGCAACTTCGCGGCGCTGGTGGCGAAGCTGGCGGGCGCGTTCGACGTGGGCGTGGGTGACGGCGTGCTGTCCGTGCTGCCCCTGCACCACACCTTCGAGTTCTCCGCCGGCTTCCTCACGCCGTTCATGCGCGGCGCGGAAATCACGTACATCGACGAGCTCACGTCGGACCGGCTGGGCGACGTCTTCGAGACGGGCCGCGTGACGGCGATGATTGGCGTGCCCGCGCTCTGGCAGCTCTTGCACCGCAAGATTACGCAGGAGATGGCCGCGCGCCCGCCGCTGGTGGAGCAGGCGCTCAAGGCGCTGATGGCGGCCAACGGGGAGCTGCGCAACCGCAGCTCGCTCAACCTGGGCAAGCTGCTGTTCTGGCCGGTGCACCGCAAGTTCGGCGGACGGGTGAAGGTCCTGGTGTCCGGCGGCTCCGCGCTGTCGGAAGAAGTGCACCAGGCCTTCCACGAGCTGGGCTTCACCATGCGCGAGGGCTACGGCCTCACGGAGGCCGCGCCGGTGCTGGCGGTGTCCGAGGCCACCAACAAGCGCGTGAAGGGCACGGTGGGCAAGGCGCTGCCGGGCATCGAGTTCAAGATTCAGAACCCGGACAACGACGGCATTGGCGAGGTGCTGGCCAAGGGCCCGAACGTGATGGCGGGCTACTTCGGGGACCGCGAGGCCACCGAGGCCGTGGTGAAGGAAGGCTGGCTGCACACCGGCGACCTGGGCCGCATGGACGACGAGGGCCGCCTGTACCTCATGGGCCGCGCCAAGGACGTCATCGTCGACGCCAACGGCAAGAACGTCTACCCGGACGAGCTGGAGGAGCTGTACCAGGAGCACGAGCACATCAAGGAGATGTCCATCGTCGGCCTGCCGGATGACGCCGGCGGCGAGAAGGTGGCGTGCCTGTGCGTGCCGGACTTCAAGGACCGCCCGCGTGAAGAGGTCCGCCACGAGCTGGAGGAGCACTTCCGCAAGGTGAGCGCGGGCATGCCCTTCTACCGGCGCGTGAAGGTGCTGCGCTTCTGGGACGGCGAGCTGCCGCGCACGTCCACCCGCAAGGTGAAGCGCAAGCGCGTGGTGGAGGAACTGCAGCGGCTGGACCGCGTGGCCGCCAGCGCGGGCCGCGTGAAGGAGAAGGCGCAGGCAGCGCCCACCACCGGCGGCGTGTCGGACTGGCTCTTCCCGCTCATCGCGGAGGTATGCCACCGCCCGGCGTCGGACGTGCGGCCGGACTCGCAGCTCATTGGCGACCTGGGCTTCGACTCGCTGATGCTCACGGAGATGTCCGTGGCGCTGGAGGGCGCGGGCGTGCCGCTGCCCGCCATTGAAGACCTGACGCAGGTGCAGACGGTGGAGGACCTGCGCAAGCTGGTGGTGGCCTCCGGACGCCGGCCCTCGCAGGAGACGCGGGCGCGCGACATCAAGAAGGAAGCCGAGCGCGCGGAGGAAGCGGAGATTCCGGTGCCGGAGTCGGTGTCCGCGCTGGGCCGGCAGCTCTTGTCCTTCGGGCAGAAGGTGCTCTACGGCGGCGTCTTCGACGTGAAGGTGACGGGCAAGACGTTCATCCCGCAGAACCGCAACTTCCTCGTCATCGCCAACCACGCCAGCCACCTGGACGCGGGCCTGGTGCGCGTGGTGCTGGGCGGCCAGGGCGAGCGGCTGGTGTCGCTGGCCGCGCGCGACTACTTCTTCGACACGCCGCTCAAGCGCGCGTGGTTCGAGAACTTCACCCACCTCATCCCCATCGACCGGCAGGGCAGCCTGCGTGAGTCGCTGCGCGTGGCGGGCGAGGCGCTGCGGCAGGGCTTCAACGTCCTCATCTTCCCGGAGGGCACGCGCTCCAAGACGGGCGAGCTGATGGAGTTCAAGCCGACGCTGGGCTACCTGTCGCTCACCTACGGGGTGGACGTGCTGCCGCTGTACATCCACGGCGCGTACGAAGCGCTGCCCAAGGGCTCCATGTTCCCGAAGACGAAGGAGCTGGAGGTGCACGTGGGCCCGGCGCTGGAGTACGCGTCGCTGAAGGCCCGGGCGCAGGGCATGGCGCGCTCGGAGGGCTACCGCTACGTGACGCACATCGCGGAGGAAGCGGTGCGCTCGCTGAGGGCGGGCAAGGTGCTGGACCTGGAGCAGGTGGGCGCGGACCGGGACTTCACCCCGCCCGCCCGGGCCCTGCCGGAAGGGAAGGACGCGTGAAGCTGCTCGTCACCGGAGGCACGGGATTCCTGGGCACGCACCTGGTGCCCAAGCTGGTTGCCGCGGGCCACGACGTGCGCCTCATCGCGCGCTCGAAGCCGTCAGGCCCCGCGTTCGCGAAGACCGAAGTCCAGCAGGGCGACCTCAAGGACCGGGACGCCGTGCGCCGCGCGCTGGAGGGCGTGGACGCCGTCTACCACCTGGCGGGGCTCGTCTCCTTCCAGAGCAAGGACGCGCGGCGGATGTACGAGCTGCACGTGGACTGCACGCGCGAGCTGCTGCGCGACGTGCGCGAAGCAGGCATCCAGCGCGTCATCCTGGGCTCCACCTCCGGCACCATCGCGGTGTCGAAGGACGACCGCGTGGGCACGGAGGACGACGACTACCCCATCACCACCGTCGCCAACTGGCCCTACTACCTGTCCAAGATTTACGAAGAGAAGCTGGCGCTGGAGTACTGCCGCAAGCACTCCGTCCCGCTGGTGGTGCTCAACCCCAGCCTGCTGATGGGGCCCGGGGATGACCGCCTGTCCTCCACCTGGACGGTGGTGAAGTTCCTCAACCGGGAGATTCCGGCCATGCCCGGCGGCGGCATCTCCTTCGTGGACGCGCGCGACGCGGCGGACGCCTTCGTGCAGGCGCTCACCAAGGGCGAGGTGTACGGCCGCCACCTGATGGGCGTGAACATGGCCATGCCGGACTTCTTCGACCGGCTCCAGCGCCTCACCGGAGTGCCCGCCCCGCGCATGAAGCTGCCGCGCGAGGTGAACATCTGGGGCGGCAAGCTGCTGGAGCAGTTCGCGAAGCTGCGCGGCACCGTGTCCAAGCTCGACCCGCAGGAGGTCGAGATTGGCGAGCACTTCTTCTACCTGGAGCCCGCCAAGGCCGAGCGCGAGCTGGGCTTCAAGGCGCGCGACGTCCACGAGACGCTGCTGGACACCGTCCAGTACCTCTACGGGAAGATGCCGCCCGGCAGCCTGCCCGGCACCCGCGGCCGGCTGGCCGAGTCGCGCGAAGGCACCTGACGTTCCAGGAAGAAAGCGCGGCGGGCCCTACGGGTTCGCCGCGCCGCCGTGCACCCGGCCGCCGCTCACGCGCTCCACGAGCCGGGCGGCGTTCGGGTCCTTGTCCTTCTGGTGCCACACCCAGGCGGCGCCCAGGAAGGCCACTCCCAACAGGACGAGGATGAGCCGGGCCAGGAAGGACGGGCCTGAGCCTTCGTCCGCCATGGCCTTCAGCCCACCACGCGGTTACGGCCGGACTTCTTGGCCTTGTAGAGGTTCGCGTCCGCCACCTTGATGAACTGGGACGGCTCCGACATCTCCGAGGCGACTTCCGCCACGCCCAGGGAGATGGTGACGGGGATTTCCTTGTCCTCGAAGACGAAGCGCTTGTCCTCCACCAGCTTGCGGATCTTCTCCGCGAACAGGCGCGCCTTGTCCGGACCGTCCTCCGGCATCACCACGGCGAACTCCTCGCCGCCGTAGCGCGCGAAGCACTGCTCGCGCCGGACGAGCTTCTTGATGGACTGCGCCAGCTCCCGCAGCACGTAGTCGCCGGCCAGGTGACCGTGCACGTCGTTGATCTGCTTGAAGTGGTCGATGTCGAACATGAACATCGACAGCGTGCGCTGGTACCGGTGCGAGCGGCCCATCTCCCGCTCCAGGTACTCCAGGAAGTAGCGCTTGTTGTTGATGCCGGTGAGACCGTCCGCGATGGTCAGCGTGTAGATGGTCTCGTGGTACTGGGTCTCGATGTTGTCGCCGTCGAGGAACTTGAAGATGGAGCCTCCCACCTTCACCAGGTCCCCGCTGCGCAACGGCTGCGCCTGGAGCACTTCCCGGTCGTTGAGGTAGGTGCCGTTGGTGGACTGGAGGTCCTCCACGAACATCTTCCCCTGCCGGCCCCAGATGCGCGCGTGGCGGCGGGACACGTTGTCCAGGTCCACCACGATGTGGTTGTGCTGGTCGCGACCGATGGTGAACTCGGTCTCTTCCAGCACGTACTTCTTGCCCAGCTCAGGGCCGTGGATCTGCACGAGGCAGCACTCAGCGCCGCGCTCGGGTCCCGGGGTGAGGCTGGAGATCTTGGTGACTCGCGTTTGGTCGCCAGACATCGCCTGGCCACGCTAGCACGCAAGGTCCGGGGAAGCCACGCAAGCCAAGAGGACGTACGGGGTTGCGCCCCTCCTCCTACATGCCGCGAAACCGAGAGGTCGCTTTCCTCCCATCCGCTCCGCCCGGTTGGGCACTCAACGGAAAAGCTTGCACCGGCCGCACGGCCATTGTGGGCCAGCGGCCGGGGGCTAACGTGGCCGGCACCTATGTCAAAGCTGCTGGCCATGATTCTTGCGGGAGGCGCTGGCACGCGCCTGGAGCCCCTGACCCGGGAGCGCGCGAAGCCCGCGGTTCCGTTCGGTGGGCGCTACCGCATCATCGACTTCGTCCTGTCGAACTTCGCCAACTCCGGCGTGTACCGGATGAAGGTGCTGACCCAGTACAAGAGCGACTCGCTCAACAACCACCTGTCGCGCGCGTGGCGCATGACGGCGTTCCTGGGTCACTACGTGGAGGCGGTGCCCGCGCAGATGCGCACCGGCGTGGACTGGTACAAGGGCAGCGCGGACGCCATCTACCAGAACCTCAACATCATCACGGACGAGGAGCCGGACCACATCTTCGTCTTCGGCGCGGACCACGTGTACCGGATGGACACGCGCAAGATGCTGGACTTCCACATCGAGCGGAAGGCGGCGTGCACGGTGGCCGCGATCCCGGTGCCCATCGAGCAGGGGCACGAGTTCGGCATCATCGACGTGGGGCCGGACGGGCGGATGCTCCAGTTCCTGGAGAAGCCCAAGAACCCGCCGCCCATGCCGGGCAACCCGAAGATGTGCCTGGCCTCCATGGGCAACTACCTCTTCACCACGGACACGCTGGTGAAGCAGGTGGTGCGCGACGCGGCGGACGAGAAGAGCGCGCACGACTTCGGCAAGTCCATCATCAGCCAGCTGTACAAGCACGAGCCCGTGTACGTGTACGACTTCGCCCAGAACACGGTGGCCGGCCAGGAGGACAAGGAGCGCGGCTACTGGCGGGACGTGGGGAACATCGACGTGTACTACCAGTCCAACATGGACCTGGTGGAGGTGGACCCGACCTTCAACCTGTACAACGACCGCTGGCCCATCCACACGCAGCCCAACAACTACCCGCCGGCGAAGTTCGTCTTCGCGGACCGGGAGAACAAGCGCGTGGGCACCGCCACGGATTCTCTGGTGGCGGAGGGCTGCATCATCTCCGGCGGCCACGTGCACCGCTCCGTGCTGTCGCCGAAGGTGCGGGTGAACTCGTATTCGGAGGTGGAGGACTCCATCCTCTTCGAGAACGTCACCATCGGACGCCGCTGCCGCATCAAGCGGGCCATCATCGACAAGAACGTGGAGATTCCGCCCGGGATGACCATTGGCTACGACCCGGTGGAGGACAAGCGCCGCTTCCACGTCACGTCCGGCGGCGTCGTCGTCATCCCCAAGGGGATGAAGGTCACCTGACCGTCAGCCAGGTGCCTTCCAGCAGCGGGCGCTCCCGGAATCACGTCCGGGGCGCCCGCTTTGCTTTTCGCTTCAGTGGAACGCGGCCTTCACGTCCGGCCGGTTGAGCACGATGAGCGACCAGATGCCCGGCACGAGCGACAGGCAGGAGCACGGGCCGCAGCACGGGATGCAGCAGAGGATGGCGGCCGTCATGGCCCAGCCGTAGCTCCGCAGGTTCTTCATCTTCCAGCCGCCGAAGGCCACCAGCCCGTTGAGCACCAGCCCGGGCGCGGTGGTCACGACGCGTCCCATGGGCGACAGCATCCACGTGACGATGTCCTTCCACTGCTGGGGCATGTCCGGGTTGTCGAAGAAGTTCTCCAGCTGCGCCGAGCTCGTCGGCGTCACCATGCTCACCAGCAAGTACAGGAAGGTGAGGCCCGCCATCACCAGCATCAGGATGGCGGGGACGGACAGGTCCTGGGCGGCCTTCGCGCGCGAGGGGTTGAAGTCCGGCGCGGGCGGGATGTCGTGGGTCTCGTCCATGACGTGGGGCTCAGGCCGGCTGGCGCATGGCCGCGACGGGGCGCTTCTCGAAGGCGGCCAGCGTGGTGGCGATCTCCTGGTTCACCTGCCGCAGCATGTCCTGCTTCTCCCGGAACGGCAGGAAGGAGCTCTTGAAGCCGGACACGATGATGGTGGTGAGGTCCTCCAGCGACAGGCCCAGCTCGCGGTGGGCCAGCCACAGCTCCTTCGTCACGGTGGTGTCGGTGATGAGGCGGTTGTCCGTGTTGATGGTCACCCGCAGGCCGTAGTCGAAATAGAACTTGAGCGGGTGGGACTCCAGCGAGGACACCGCGCCCGTCTGGACGTTGGAGGACGGGCAGACCTCCATGGGGATGCGGTGGTCGTTGACGTAGTTGAGCAGGTCCCCGTCCTCGCGCAGCCGGGTGCCGTGGCCGATGCGGTGCGCGCCCAGCGAGTGGATGGCCTGGGAGATGGACTCCGGACCGAAGGCCTCACCCGCGTGCGCGGTGCAGTTGACGTTGTTCTTGAGGATGAGGCGGAAGGCGTCCAGGTGGTCCTTGGCGGGGAAGCTGGCCTCCGCGCCCGCCAGGTCGAAGCCCACGACGCCGCGGTTCTTGTACGCCACGGACAGCTCCGCCAGGCGCATGGACGTCTGCGGGTTGATGTGGCGGATGCCGCAGACGATGACGGCGCACTTGATGCCCGTCTCCTTCTTCGCGGCGCGCAGGCCCTCCAGCACGGAGTCGATGACGGTGGTCATCTTCAGGCCCTTCTGCAGGTGCAGCGCGGGCGAATAGCGCACCTCCAGCCAGCGCACGTTCTCCGCGGCGGCGTCCACGGCCAGCTCGTAGGCGGCGCGGTAGAGGGACTCGGCCGTCTGGAGGACGGAGAGCGTCACGTCGAACGCGACGAGGTACTCCTCCAGGCTCTTGCACACCTGGCCCATGTGGATGGCCTTGGCCAGGCCGTCCTCGGTGTCGGCCATGAGCTTGATCTTCTGCTGCTCGGCCAGCTCCAGGATGGTCTTGAGCCGCATGGACCCGTCCAGGTGGCAGTGCAGGTCCGTCTTGGGGAGCGCGTGGAGCAGCTCCTCCGTCACCGCCAGCGTGGGGGGCGGGATGATGTCCGTACGCCGGGCGGATGAAGGGATGCCGGTGGCGTTGGGGGTTTCGTCTTCACGAATCGTGGGCATGGTCGAAGTTCCTCGCTTGCGTCATCCTCCCCCAAACCATGCCGTCCCGCGCCTGTCCACGCCTGCCCCTGCTGACCTGCCTGATGTTGACGCTGGCCGTCATGGCGTGCCAGCGGGCGCCGGTGGAACCGGCCTTCCAGTACTCCAGCAATGCGTCCTCGCGGACGGGGCTCACGGCCCTTTCGGACGGGGTGCTCCTGGGCAACGAAGCGGGCACGGTGGTGCGCCTGGACCGCGAGGGCCGGCCGGTGTGGACCGCCCGGCTGGGCCGCGAGGTGGCGGTGGCCCCCGCCCTGGCCGGCGAGAGCGTCGTCGTGGGGACGGTGGTGGGCGAGGTGGCCTGCCTGTCGCTCGAGGACGGCAAGGAGCGCTGGCGCCTGGGAGGCGAGCCACCCGTGCTGACACCGCCCGTGGTGGACGACGCGGGACACACCGTCTACCTGGTGGCGCCCGATGGCGCGGTGCGCGCCCTGGCGGTGGACTCCGGGCAGGAGCGCTGGAAGCAGCCGGCGCCCAAGGCCCCCACGCCCGCGTCGGCGGAATCCTTGGAGCCACAGCCATCCGTGGCCCCGGGGCTCCGGGCGGCGCCGGTGCTGGTGGCGGACGTGCTGGTGGTGCCGCTCGGCTCGGGGCTGTGGGCGCTGGACGCCCGGAGCGGTGTGCCGCGCTGGTCGCTGCCGGTGACGGACGTGGTGGGGCTGGATTCGGAGCGCGACACGGTGTTCGTGGCCACGCGGCCGGGCCGGGTGCTGGCGCTGTCGGTGAAGAACGGGAGCACGCGCTGGGAGCAGCGCTTCTCGGACGGGGTGACGGGGCCGCCCGCGCGGGCGCTGGGCGCGCTGTGGGTGGGCGCGGGCCCGTCGTCACTGGTGGGGCTGTCCACCTCGGAGGGCCGGGAGGTGGCGCGGGTGGTGCTGCCCTCGCCGCTGGTGGGCCGGGTGCAGGTGGGGCTGGAGGACCTGCTGCTGGTGCCCACGTCCGGCCACGAGGGGAACCTGGTCGCGCTCAAGGCGCCGGCCTGGACGCCTGCGTTCACCGTGCGGGCGGACACGCCGCTGCGCACGCGGCCGGTGGTGCGCGGGCCGCTGGTGTTCGTGCTGGGGCTGGACGGCCGCGTGCTGGCGTGGCGGCTGCGGGTGCCGCCGCCCGCCTGAGGACTCAGGCGCCGGAGCCGGTGGGGACGTCCACTTTCGCGTCGCTCACGGACTCCACGTAGTCCAGGTCGCGGTGGAAGGTCTCCGCCAGCCGCGCCAGGGCGACGAGCGCCAGGACGAAGCACACCGCGCCCACGGCCAGCGCCGCGTGCGCCACGCCCAGGGAGCCCTTGAGCTGACCGAAGGCGGTGGCGGCAATCACCGCGGAGCCGCGCACGAAGTTGGGCACGGACGTCGCCACGGTGGCGCGGATGTTGGTGCCGAACTGCTCGGCCGCCATGGTGATGAGCACCGCCCAGTAGCCCACGCTCAGGCCAATGAGGAAGGTCAGCGCGTAGATGAGCGTCGGGGTGAGGCCCGGCATGAGCCCGTACACGAGCACCAGCGCGAACCAGACGCACAGGCTGAAGCCCACGGCGCGCTTGCGGCTCTGGAGCCACTGGCTCAGCAGGCCGGACATCAGGTCTCCCAGCGTCAGGCCCACGCTGCCGAAGAGGATGGCGTCGCCGGCGGTCACCGTGCCCTGCACGTTGAGGCCCGCCGTCAGCTCCGGGGCGAAGACGAAGAGGATGCCGGTGGTGAAGTAGATGGGCACGCCCACGAGGATGCAGCCCAGATACTTGGAGAAGCGTCCGCCCGTGATGAGCAGGAGCGGGTTCCCCTTCGCGGGGCCGGCCTTCTGGGTGAAGAGGGCGGACTCGGACACCTTGAAGCGCGCGAAGAGGAGCAGCAGGCCCAGCACGCCGCCCGTCACGTAGGCCGCCTTCCAGTGCAGGTGCTGCCCGACGAGCGCCGCGACGACGATGCCCAGCATGCCCAGCGTGGCGACGACGGTGGTGCCCAGGCCGCGCTTCTCCTTGGGCAGGGACTCGGCGACCAGCGTGATGGCCGCGCCCAGCTCGCCCGCGAGCCCCAGGCCTCCGAGGAAGCGGCACGCGGCGTAGCTGTTCACGTCCCAGACGAAGGGGTTGAGCAGGTTGGCCACCGAGTACAGGAGGATGGAGCCGAACATCACGGACAGCCGGCCCCGCTTGTCCCCGAGCAGGCCCCAGAAGAGGCCGCCCACCATCATCCCCGCCATCTGCGCGTTGTAGATGAACAGCCCCTTCTGGAAGATGTCGGAAGGGTCCGTGAGGCCCAGGTCCTTCAGCGACGCGACGCGCACCACGCCGAACAGCGTGATGTCGAAGAGGTCCACGAAGTAGCCGAGCCCCGCCACGAGGACGGTGAGGTTCAGGACCGAGCGCAGTTCCCGGAGACGGTTCATGGCGCGCAACCCTACCGCTTCTGGCCCGGGCGGGAAGGAGGACTCCGCGCCTCCAGCGCCTGCCACTTCGCCAAACACAGACATCCACCACCGCGCCTGCCCACCCCGTGAGTCCGGGAGGATGGGCGCGGGTGGCCTCCGCCCTCCCGCCC
>NZ_RAWF01000024.1:0-52302 GCF_003612075.1 Corallococcus sp. CA041A | reverse complement strand
CGCGATGAAGGTCCACGAAGAGCTTCTCGGCGCTGCACATGGGGCAGTTTCTGAGAATGGCGTCCGCGAGGTGGAGGAAGTCCACCCAGGTGGCCAGCAGGAGCGTCCCGAACTGAGCCGCCTGGAGCTTTGGCCCCGTCATGCGCAGCAGGCCCAACTCCATGTCAGTGTCGCCAACTTCCGAGGCCGCCTCCGTCAACGCGGTGGCGCTCCCAAGCGCGCCATGAAGCCACGTCACCTGCTTGGAGCCCTGGTCGAGGTAGCGCGTGAAGACGCCGGTGAGGCTGAAGCCCCAGAGGTCCGGAGGACGGGCCGCCAACTGGGTGAACGCGGCCTCGACGCGGGACAGGGAGCCCTTCACGTCTTTCGTCGCGTCGAGGACTGCCTGCCGCGTCAATGCATTGCTCCGGGCCCCGCCCCCGACAGCGCCGTCTCCCACGGCGGTCACGTCGTCACGCGGCTGCTGGCGGCGCAGGAGCCGTTGCTCAGACCCGGAGAGGACGCGGGGGAGAGCGTTCCATGCGCGCGGGGGCTCGTCGTTCGGAGCCTCCACCCAGGCGGGCGAGGAGTCCTCTCGCGGCGCATGGCTCAAGCTTCGGCCACGCCCATGCGCTTGCGGCACGGAGGCGCATCCCATGGCCATCAGCACCAGGGCCAGCAAGAGGGCATCAGCGCGCATGGTCCACCCCCAGGCCCACCGAGGCGAAGGCCCCCGGCCGCGGCGTCCCCTGCGGCGTGGGGGAGAGCAACTTCGTGTCATTCGCATCCACGCCCCCTGGGCGTGACACCTCCGAGGAGAGCAAAGGACACACGTCTGACATTCAGCCCGGCACCCGCGGGCCCAGCGCTGCCACACAGGGGGAAGGTCGGCTGCGTCGAGCCAGCGACTGTTAATGCCGTGGCAGGCGCAAGGCGCCCGGTCCCGGCTCTGTCGTCGTCTCGTCCGCGCTGCGCAGCGGGTGCGGCTCCGTGCGGATGGCGTCCTGACTCAGCGACGGAAAGGCCGGGACGATGCCGCCCTCGTCCTCCAGCAGATTCAGCTCCTCCAGGGCCTCGCCGCCTTCAAAGAGGGCGGTCTCTACTTCCTTCACCGCATCCGCCGCGCTGTACGGCCCCAGCCGCGCGAGCTGCCCGCGCAACTCCAGCTCCAGCGCCGCCGCTGTCGGGTAGCGAGACGCGGGCTCGCGGCACAGCAGCCGGAGGAAGACGGAGCGCGGCGAGGTGGACAGCCCGAACGCGGCCTCCTTCACGTCCTTCCCGCTGAACACCATGGCGCGTTGGACGGCGTCCTCCACGAAGGGCGGCAGGTTCATGTCCATTGTCGTGGTCATGGCCGCGAGCACGCGTTGGCTCTGCTCCCGCGAGAGCCGAGGGGACTCGTCCTCCACCTTGAGATTCCCCGGGTAGTAGAGGTGTCGCCCCGTGGCGAACTCCAGCAGCACCAGCCCCAGGGAGAAGAGGTCGCTTCTCGCATCCGTCACCGCCCCCACCAGCGCCTCGGGTGAAGCGTAGATGACTTCTCCTGGAGGACGCGGCAGCGTCGTAGCGAGGCGCCCTTGCAGACTGGAGCAAGCGACGCCGAAGTCCGTCAGCACCACGCCCCCACCAGGCCGCAGGCGGATGCAACCGGGGTTGATGTCCCGGTTGACGATGCCCAGCGAGTTGCCCGCGTCGTCCGTGCGGGTGTGTGCATGCGCAAGGGCCGCCGCCACCTC
This sequence comes from Corallococcus sp. CA041A, assembly GCF_003612075.1. Taxonomy (NCBI): domain Bacteria; kingdom Pseudomonadati; phylum Myxococcota; class Myxococcia; order Myxococcales; family Myxococcaceae; genus Corallococcus; species Corallococcus sp. CA041A. The sequence goes on along the minus strand of NZ_RAWF01000024.1, from coordinate 50,587 downwards.
CGCGCCCACGTAGAGGACGAAGGCCTCGGAGAAGTAGCGCCCGCGCAGCTGAGCGATGGTGAGGAGGGTGTCCAGGCTGAAGCCTTCCACGCACTCCATGACGGCGCCCAGGCCTCGTGCCTCTCCAAACTTCATCTCGAAGAGGCCATGGACGCGGGCGATGTTGGGGTGCTGGAGGAATTGCGCCAGCCGCACCTCCTCTTCCAGCCGCGCCCGCGCCCGCTGGAACTTCTCCGGCGCGGCCCCTTCCGGCAGGGGCACGCACTTCACGAGGACCTTCCCCCTGTAGCCGGAGGGCGTTCGGGGCCGGGCGAAGAGGACTCGCTCGCCATTGCGGCCAATGCCCAGCTCCTGGAAGAACTCGTAAGCGGTTCCCGCGTGGGAAAAGAGGACCGTGCCCCCGGCGAGCCGGGAGTCAGCACCACTGGACATGAAGGGGGCTCCTGAATGCCCGCGCGAGGGAGCCGCGCAAAGGCAGACGGAAAGCTACCTCCGGCTGCCTCCACGCGTGAACGACGCTACGGGTCATCTAGTTCGAATTTCCCTGCTATCCCCGGAATGGCCTCCGCAGCGACGGAAACGCAACGAGTCTTTACGTTCCAGACTCAGGGCCAGCGGTCCATGGAATAGGCATACCCGACACGAGAGTAGACAACTGCCCCCGGCTTGGAGCCCTCCCAAGCTCCCTCGGGGCCCTCATCCCCAATGGCAAAGCACACCGGCAGCGTGCGTCCGTCCGGGAGGTGCGCTTCGGTGTAGCGGGCCAGCAGGAACGTCCCGTCTCCCGTCCACAACCGGCCGGAGAACACCGTTCCCTTGGGGATGGTGCGATTGCCCTTGAAGACAACGCCTGTCACGGGGCCATCCCTGAAGACCCCCAAATCACCAGGATCGCCCGGCTGGCTCCTGTCGATGGTGACCTGCACAGAAGAACGGTTCGGCATCAGATCGAGCCCTCCATTTCCAGTTCCTCGGAACATGGCGTTGCGTGCTTCCTCGGGGCACGCTCCTGATTCAGGACGCACCTGGGAGCTGCTAGGGCAGCCGAGTTGCAGGGCGACGGCGGCGCTCGCCGCAGCACACTTCGCGAGGAACTCCGCCCTGGTGCTGGAGGTGGAGTCCTTCTTGGACGGGCTTGCGACGATGGGAGCACGCTTCACGGCGGAGCTTTCCTTCCGGACAGAATCGAGTGGGGGCAAAGCTACCCCAGGGGACGACGCAGCCAGCATGTCGCCCGCGTCAGGCGAGGGGCCCGCATCCTGGAGGGACATGGGTCCTGGAACGAGGGAGGCAACTCCCGCATCCCCAGGCGAAGTGGGCGCGGGCGGATGCTCAACGTCCTCACTGGAGACAGAATGCGACGCAGGACGCAGCCACATGAAGGCCCCCGCCACGGCCGCCACGACGAGGAGCGCCACTCCGGCATCCACGGCGCGGGCCCGCCTCACGCGGCGGGCGGGGGGCGTTTCCTCATCCGTGTTGGAGGCGGGAGCGGTAGGGGGCTTCAAGGAGGGGACGTGGACGGGAACGGTCCATTCCGGTCCCGCTTCGCCCGCGAGGGCCGCCAACTCGCGGCGCATCACCTCCGCCGTGGGGGGGCGCTGCTCGGGCTCGCGCGCGATGAAGCGCATCGCCACGTCACTGAGTCCCGCCGGCACCCGCGCGTTCAACTCCCGGGCGGACCTGGGCACCCAGCGTCCCTCCACGGCCGCCTTCGGGGAACCGCTCGCGGGCTCCGCCGTCGTCAGCACGTCATAAAGGCAGACGCCCAGCGCGTAGACGTCATCCGTCACCTTGAACTCATAGCGCGCGCCCCGCTCGTCTCCATGCTCCTTGAAGAAGCGCGCAGCCTCGGGCGAGCGATAGCGCCGGGTGCCGGGCGGCAGGGGCGCATCCGTCAAATCCTCGGCGTGCGTGTAGTCGCCTGCGCTGAAGTCGAGGATGGCGGGCTCGCCGTCCTTGGCGCGCACCATGATGTTGGCGAGCTTCAAGTCGCGGTGGAAGACGCCGCGCCCGTGCATGTAGTCCATGGCGCCCGCGAGCTTCTCGAAGACGCGGACCACCTCCTGGGCCGTGGGGTGCACCCGCTCCACCCACTCCGCCAGGGTGTAGCCCTCTACGAAGGTGAGCAGAACGTAGAGCCACCCTGTTTCGAAGTCCGGGAAGCGACCGTGACCGTGCACGCCGACGATGTTCGGGTGCGTCAGGTGAACGAGGCAGCCCAGCTCACGCTTCAACCGTGCGTCCGCCTGCTCCGCGTCGCCGCTCCCGGGCCGGTGCATCGCGATCTTCATCGCGAAGTGGCGGCCGTTCATCTCCACGCGATAGACGGCACCATAGGTGCCCGCGCCCAGCAGCTTCACCACGCGCCAGCCGTGAATCATGTACCCGGGCGGGAGCTGCGCGGGGTGGTGAATGACCGTCAACATGACCAACCTCTACAGCGCGACAGATGGAACGAGAAGAGGACGCGTGCCCGTGGCATCCACCAACTCCAAGCGGAACAACGTACCCGCATCCCAGGCAGGCACCTTCGTCTCCACCACAACGGTGCCAACCTCTCCGGGCCCAATCTGCGGCTGCTTCATGTGAACGCCGAGCACCTGCACCGGCACACCGCCCGTTGAATGGGTGAGACGCGCTTCCGTGGGCGTCCAAGGTGTCTTTCCGTAGTTCTTCACCTCCACGGACACCACTCTCCAGGCAGACGCGCGAAGGCTGAGGCCGTCCATGACACGCAGTGAGGACTGCATCTCCGTCTCGGGCTGAAGGCCAACGTTCCTGGCCGATACCCCGTCCGCGCCGAGAAGCCCCGCCAGAGCGAGAGCCGCAGGGCTACCCGCATCGCCGCGTGCACGGAGTGCGGCAAGCTCGGCCTCCTTCGCCGCAAGCTGGGCGCGCACCTCGGACAACTCCGCCTGAAGCGCCTCGGGGGCCAGTGGACGACGGGATACTTCCACGCGGGTGTCCACCACGGCTGGGTGAGACACGAGAGCGAAGACCGCATGCTCGGGGAAGGCTCCATCCGCGAAGCGCACGCGGAGCATCAGATGCTCACCCGCGCCCAGCTCCACCACCGGCTCCAGGTTGATGGAGCGCTCGCCCACGTCTACGAGCTTGAAGCGAGTGCGGCCCTCCAGTTCCATGGAGGCCCGGTCCAGCGCCGAATCGAGGACGAGGGTCGTCAGGATGCCCGCCGCGACTGGAACCTCCAGGATGGGCTCACCAGGGCGAGGGAGCACAACCCGCCTATCCCTGCGCTCGCGAACAGATGATGCTGACTGAGCCTGGGCCGCCGTGAAGAGAAGCAGTCCCCCAAGCACCAGGGGCAGGTTCAACGCGGAGAAGGAGAAGGGCAAGCGGGACGGCCTCCGCCCGAGAAACTACCAGACCAGAAGGAATCACAGGCCTGGAAGCTCCGCTTCCGGTCCACGCGCGCGGGGGGCCGTTCCACGGGCAGGTGCTCCTCATTCAGCTCCTGCGTCACGTCATCGCCCCCTGTGTCCGGCACCCCGCTCCGGAAGCGCCCGCCCGGGCCTGGAGGGCAGGCCGCAAGGCATCAGGGCCCTCCCGTGCGCGGTGTCAGGGCGACACGAGGAGGATGCCCCCGGCGAGCGCGGGTGCCTCGTCATCGCCGATGGCGCGCATGTGGCCGTAGCCGAGCTGTCCGGAGGTGTTGAAGCCCCAGCACAGCGCACGGCCGGAGGAGAGCACTGCGCACGTGTGCTGGCCGCCCGCGGTGACGGAGGTGGCGGGAGCGCCGCCCACGTCGATGAACGCGGTGCCGGGAGCGGAGAGGGAACGAGTGTTGGCGTATCCCAGCCGTCCCCGGGCGCCGTTGCCCCAGCACTGGAGTTGGCCGGACTCGAGCAGGGCGCAGGTGTGCTGCGCACCGGCTGCGACCTGGACGGCGCGGAGGCCCGAGCCCAACGTCACGGCGGTAAGGGGCGTGGCGTAGTCGGGGTTGCCGTTGCCCACCTGTCCGTAGGCGTTGGCGCCCCAGCAGCGCAGGGCGCCGGTGTCCAGCAGGGCGCAGGTGTGGTTCGTGCCCAGGGCCAGCTGCACGGCGGTGCCGCCCACGTCCACGTCACCCGCTGACGACGGCAACTCGGTGTCACCGACATCATCATCACGGTTGTAACCCAGTTGTCCGTAGGCGTTGGCGCCCCAGCAACGTGGGCGGCCGGAGAAGAGCAGGGCGCAGGTGTGGTCGCCGCCCGCGACCAGGTCCTGCACGGGAGCGCCGACGGGGACGTCGGTGGTGGGCGGAGGCTCGTTGTCGCCCAGGGTGTCGGTGTGGCCCAGGCCCAGCTGTCCGTGGGTGTTGTCGCCCCAGCAGCGCACGTGGCCGGAGGAGAGGAGCGCGCAGGTGTGGCGGTCGCCCGCGGTGATGCGCAGCGCGCGTGCGCCGCCCAGGTCGACGGTGCCCACGCTGGCGATGGGTTCGTCGTCGCCGATGGTGCGCGTATGGCCCAGGCCGAGCTGTCCGGAGGCATTGGCGCCCCAGCAGCGCACGCGCCCGGTGGAGAGCAGGGCGCAGGTGTGGCCCAGGCCGGTGGCCAGCTGCACGGCCTTCTCGCTGGGAGCGAGGGGCACGGGGCCCTTCGACGCGGGCGTCTCGTCGTCGCCGACGTTGGCGGTACCGGTGTAGCCGAGCCGGCCCTGCGCGCCGCTGCCGAAGCAGCGCACGGAGCCGTCGTTGAGCAGGGCGCAGGTGTGGCTGTCCCCAGCGCGGAGCTGGGCGACGTCGGTGGGGCCGCCGGTCTGCACGGGAGCGTCGGGGAACTGCTGCGCGCCCAGGCGGTAGGTGGCGGTGGTGCGGGCCCCGGCGGCGTCGGTGACCTGGAGGGACAGCCGGCCCTGGAGCGAGGGTGCGTAATGCTGGAGGACGGTGGGGTTGGCCTGGGTGGTGAAGCCCGGAGCGGGCGTCACGGGCGCGTCCGGGATGAAGTTCCACGCGTAGTCGAGCGTGCGGGCGGGTTGATCATCCGACACGGTGGCGGACCACGCGACCTCGGAGGTGCCCGCGAGGCGGGACGCGGCCAGCCCCTGGATGACGGGCGCGAAGAGGATGCGCACGGTGGTGCCCAGCGAGTCCGTGGATTGATCCGCGGGAAGGACGCGCGTCACGAACGTGGTGCTGACCGAGTGCCCCGCCGGGTTCGTGACGGTGAGCGAGTGCGTGTAGTCCGTGGGGCTGGGGATGCCGAAGGGCGGCAGGTAGCGGGCGACGAAGGCGCCGGAGGTCCCGGTGAGCGTGAACGTCCCGCTGGAGGGCACGAAGGCGCCGCCGTCGTTCGCGGCGGTGAGGGCGAAGGTGAGGGACTCGCCGGAGGTGGCCTCGACGAAGAAGGTGACGGTGGCGGGCTGGCCGAAGACGAGCTCACCGGGGAGCTGGATGCGGGGGATGCGCGGCAGGGTGATGGGCGCGCCGTCGTTGGTGGGCGCCAGCGTGATGGCCACGGACTCCCGGTCCGCGATGAGCGTCTGCGTGGTGCTGCCCTGGAAGAGGAGCGCGCTGTTCCCGTCGTAGGCCCGCGCGATGAAGGTGAGGGATTGATGGCGCGGCAGGGACGGCATGGTGCCGGACCACCCGGAGGGGGAGGGCACCAGGTCGAAGTTGGAGAACAGCGCGCTGTGGCTGGCCGCGTCCTCCACGTCGATGCGGATGCGGGTCACGTCCGCGAAGGAGAAGCCCAGCGCGCGCCGGGTCTGGGATTGGGAGCCGGTGCTGTCCGCCGTGATGTTGAACGTCACCGCGGATGTGGGCTCCAGAGGTGTGTCACCCGTGGACGACGGAGCGGTGCACGCGGCGGCGGTGCACAACAGCAGGAACGTGAGGGCGGCGGCAGGCTTCGTCATGGCTCACACGGGAAGACGGCGAAGCGGGCGCCCGGTGTGTGCCAGGCGCCCGCGAGTGCTCAGGAACTACGGCGTGGGAGGCAGGAGCTGGACGTCGCCGAAGGGCAGCTCGTTGTCACCGATGTGGTTGGTGTTGCCGTAGCCGAGCTGACCGTAGGTGCCCCGGCCCCAGCAGCGCGCCTTGCCCGTGGAGAGCAGCGCGCAGGTGTGATTTCCGGAGGAGGCACTGATCTGGTAGGCCGTCGCGCCGTCCAGGTCCACCGCGCCGCCCGGAGTGCCCAAACTCGTGGTGTTGCCGTATCCGAGCTGTCCGTAGTTGTTGAGGCCCCAGCACCGCACGGTGCCGGTGGAGAGCAATGCGCACGCGTGCTCCGAGCCCACGGACACCTGCAGGGCGGTGACTCCGCCGAAGTTCACCGCGGACGTGGCGTTCTGCACGCCCGGGCCAGGGAGCCTCCGGAACGTGCACCAGCCGGAGTAGTCAGCGCAGGAGGAGTAGTAATCGTAGGTGGGGCTATCTCCTCCCAGCTTGCCGTTGGTGGCGCTGCCCCAGCAGATGACGGAGCCGGAGCGAAGCAGCGCACAAGTGAAGTTGTGGCCCGCGCCGAGCTGGGCCACAAGTCCCGTGGGCTCCACCGGCGTCTGGCTGCTGGGCTTGTTGGAGAGGCCCACGGTCTGGAGGTGCGTGTAGCCGAGCTGCCCGAAGGTGTTGAGGCCCCAGCACAGCACCTTGCCGGTGGAGAGCAGTGCACAGGTGTGCTCTTCGCCTGTGACGACGTCGGTGGCGGTGTTGTCGCCCAGGTCGACGTCACCCGCGCTCCAGGGCTGCTCGTTGTCGCCGATGTTGTCCGTGTTGCCGTAGCCCAGCTGGCCCGCGTTGTTGCGTCCCCAGCAGCGGACCTTGCCGGTGGCCATCACCGCGCAGGTGTGGTCCTTGCCAGCCGCGATGCGGATGGCGGGCCCGCCCAGGTTGACATAGCCGAACTCGGTCACGGCCTCGCCGTCGCCCAGGTTCTGCGTGGTGTTGTAACCGAGCTGACCGAAGTCGTTGCGTCCCCAGCAGCGCACCAGGCCCGTGTCCAGCAGGGCGCAGGAGTGGTCACCGCCCGTGGCCAGCTTGGTGGCCTTGCCCAGGATGCCCACCGGGCCCGCCAGATACGGCAGCCGCGGCTGGGTATCACCCCAGTTGTTGGTGCTTGCGTAGCCCAGCTGGCCGAAGTTGCCGTAGCCCCAGCACCGCACCGTGCCGTCATTCAGCATCGCGCAGGTGTGATTGCTGCCGCCGCGGATGGCGTTGGTGCCGTCGAGGGGCCCTTCGGCGACAGGGTTGTCCGGGAACTGATCCGGGGTGAGCTTGTACGTGAGCGTGGTGGTGCCGTTGTTGCCGTCTGTCACGGCGAGCTTCAGGTCACCCTGCACGGCGGTGGTGTAGTTCTGGAGCGTGGAGGGGTTGGTGTCCCCGGTGAACGCGGGCGCGGGGTCGAAGGTGGTGCCCGTAGCGGGCGTGAAGCTCCACGCGTAGGTGAGCGCTTCCTGGGCACCGTCGTCACTCACGTCCGCCGTGAAGATGACGTTCTGCGTGTCGCGCACCCGCAGGCCGTTGAGGCCGTTGATGACGGGGTTGAAGAGCACGGCGACGGAGGTGTCGATGACGCCGTTGGACGTCTCCGGGGGCTTCACCTTCGTGGTGAAGGTGGTGCTGATGGAGTGGCCCGCGGGGTTGGTCACGGTGACGGTGTGGTTGAAGACCGTCTCCGTGCTCACGGTGGGGGGCGTGTACTGGGAGACGAAGGCACCCGCGGTGTTCAGCAGCGTGATGGAGCCATTGAGCGGAGAGAAGGTGCCGCTGCCCGTGACAGCGGAGGTGATGGCGTAGCGCAGCGCCTCACCGTTGGTGGCCTCCACCGCGAAGGTGATGTTGCCGGACTGCGAAGAGGCGAAGGCGCTGGGGATGCTGATTTTGCGGATGCGCGGCAGGGAGATGACCGCGTTGTTGTTGGCCGGGGCCAGCGGGATGGTGACGGTCTCGAAGTCGAGGTTCAGCGTGGCGTCGAGCGAGCCGGAGAACAGAAGATTCCCGGAGGCATCGAGCGCGCGGGCGAAGAACGTGAGGGCCTTGGCCTTGGGGAGGAAGGGGAGCTTCCCGGTCCACGCCCCGGCGGAGGTGAAGAGGTCGAAGTTCTTGAAGATGACGAGGCCACCAGCGCCCTGCTCGGAGACATCGACGCGGATGCTCTTCACGTCGCTGTAGGAGAAGGCCTGGGCGGAGACGCGACCCTTCACGGCCTGGCTGAAGAGGTCCTGAGCGCCAATGGAGACGGTGACCTGGGACTGCGTCTGGTCGGCGGGCGCGGAGGGCTCGGGTGTACTGGAGCCAGCACTACACGCGGCGATCCACGGCGAAGACAGGGACAGCAAGAGCGCGCCCAACATGCCGCGCGAACGGAACCAACGAGGGGATGACCTCTGCACGGAAGACTCCTGAAGGCGAAGGGAATGACAGGCGAAAACAGGCGGGCGCCCGGTCCTGAGGGCGCCCGCGAGGGAGACGGCGACTACGGCGCGGGAGGCAGGAGCTGGATGTCGCCCGCGGCGGAGGGCTGCTCGTTGTCACCGATGTGATTGGTGTTGCCGTAGCCGAGCTGACCGGAGTTGCCCTGGCCCCAGCACCGCGCCTTGCCCGTGGAGAGCAGCGCGCAGGTGTAGTTTCCGGAGGAGGAGGCCGCCACCTGGTACGCGGTGGCTCCGTCCAGGTCCACGGCCGGGCCCGGCGTGTTGCGCGCCGTCGTGGTCCCGTAGCCCGTCTGTCCGAAGTTCGCCTGCCCCCAGCACCGCACGCTGCCCGTGGAGAGCAGGGCGCAGGTGTGGCTCACGCCCGCGGTGACCTGCAGGGCGCCGGTGCCCAGGTCGATGCTGCCGGAATCCTTGAACAGGAAGTTGCCGCCGGCCTGCCCGGTGCCCAACTGGCCCAGGCCATTGGCGCCCCAGCACCGCAGGGTGCCCGTCTTCAGCAGGGCGCAGGTGTGGTTGTTGCCCAGGGCGAGCTGTGCAATCGGACCGCTCGGTTCGACCGCGGTCTGGCTGCCCGGCACCTCGTTGTCGCCAATGTGGCTGGCGTGGGTGTAGCCGAGCTGGCCCTCCAGGTTGTAGCCCCAGCAGAGCATCTTGCCGTTGGAGAGCAGCGCGCAGGTGTGGTTGGAGCCCGCGACGACATCCGTGGCCGTGACGCCACCCAGGTCCACGTCACCCGCGCTCCAGGGCTGCTCGTCATCACCGATGTTGTTGGTGTGGCCGTAGCCCAGCTGTCCGTACTGGTTGCGGCCCCAGCAGCGCACCTTGCCCGTGGCCATCACCGCGCAGGAGTGCGTCTCGCCCACGGTGATGCGCGTGGCCGGGCCGCCCAGGTTCACGTAGCCGAAGCTGGCCACCGGCTCGCCATCACCCAGGTTGGCCGTGTTGTTGTAACCGAGCTGCCCGTAGTTGTTCAGGCCCCAGCAGCGCACCAGGCCCGTGTCCATCAGCGCGCACGAGTGGTTGCCACCCATCGCGATCTTCGTGGCCTTGCCAAGCAGCTTCACCTCGCCGGCCGTGTAGGGCAGCTCGTTGTCACCGATGCTCTGGGTGTTCTCGTAGCCCAGCTGTCCGAAGGCGCCGTAGCCCCAGCACCGCACCGTGCCGTTGTTGAAGAGGGTGCACGTGTGGTCCCGGCCGTTGCGGATGCTGTTGATACCGTCCAGCGGGCCTTCGGCGACGGGGTTGTCCGGGAACTGATCCGGGGTGAGCTTGTACGTGAGCGTGGTGGTGCCGTTGTTGCCGTCTGTCACGGCGAGCTTCAGGTCACCCTGCACGGCGGGGGTGTAGTTCTGGAGCGTGGAGGGGTTGGTGTCCCCGGTGAACGCGGGCACGGGGTCGAAGGTGGTGCCCGTGGCAGGCGTGAAGCTCCACGCGTAGGTGAGCGCTTCCTGGGCCCCGTCGTCACTCACGTCCGCCGTGAAGATGACGTTGCTGGTCTCCCGCACCCGCAGGCCGTTGAGGCCGTTGATGACGGGGTTGAAGAGGACGGCGACGGACGTGTCGATGACGCCGTTGGACGTCTCCGGCGGCTTCACCTTCGTGGTGAAGGTGGTGCTGATGGAGTGGCCCGCGGGGTTGGTCACCGTGACGGTGTGGTTGAAGACCGTTTCGGAAGACACCGTCGGCGGCGTGTACTGGGAGACGAAGGCGCCCGCGGTGTTCTGCAGCGTGATGGCTCCGTTGAGCGGGGAGAAGGTGCCGCTGCCGGTGACGGCGGAGGTGATGGCGTAGCGGAGCACTTCGCCATTCGTTGCTTCCACCGCGAAGGTGATGTTGCCCGACTGCGAAGAGGCGAAGGCACTGGGGATGCTGATCTTTCGGATGCGAGGGAGGGAGATGACGGCGTTGTTGTTGGCCGGAGCCAGCGGAATGGTGACGGTCTCGAAGTCGAGGTTCAGCGTGGCGTCGAGGGTGCCGGAGAAGAGGAGATTCCCCGAGGCATCGAGTGCACGGGCAAAGAAGGTGAGGGCCTTGGCCTTGGGCAGGAAGGGGAGCTTCCCGGTCCACGCTCCGGCGGAGGTGAAGAGGTCGAAGTTCTTGAAGATGACGAGGCCGTTGGTGCCCTGCTCGGAGACATCGACGCGGATGCTCTTCACGTCGCTGTAGGCGAAGGCCTGGGCGGAGACGCGACCCTTCACGGCCTGGCTGAAGAGGTCCTGAGCGCCAATGGAGACGGTGACCTGGGACTGCGTCTGGTCGGCGGGCGCGGAGGGCTCCGGCGCGCTCGAGCCGGAGCTACACGCGGCAATCCACGGGGAAGACAGGGACAGCAAGAGCGCGCCCAACATGCCGCGCGACCGGAACCAACGAGGGGACGTTCGCTTCACTCGACACTCCTTGGGGAGACAAAGACAGTCAGGAAAAGAGTCAATGGCTTGCAGCGGGCACGCGCCGGCCTCACGTGACCGGGCCGGAGCCCGGAGACACGCTTCCCGTGCCGCGCTCGGAGCGAGCACGGCCGGGGGACGTCATGGAAAATGGAGGGAATGGACAGGCCTACGCCGACCCGGGGGGACCTCCCGGCCCTCGGCGTATGTCTGGACTACAGCTGGAAACGCAATTCACAGTGCCAGCGGGTGAAAATACTGTCACGCCTTTTATTGGTTCCTGTGAAAGTCTGTCAATGTCTGGGTTTGCGCTGACTGGCGGGTGGAATGCGTGTCAGTCGCGGCGGACCCTCGGGTGACAGGATTTGTCATCCCCCCTCGGCGCCCCATCTGGAGGAACGCGCCGGCCGGGTGACGCGGTGGGTTGCTGAGTGAAAGGAATCAAGCAACTCACGGAAGCTTTGCCAAACACTGCAATGTTTTGCGGCTCGCACGAAGTCCGGAAAAGACAGTCATGGCCGCCATTCGGTACCCCGCTGGTCCCGGGGGACTCGGGTGACCCGAGTCCCAGGTACCGGGCTCACACGGGTTGGTGGCCGTCGTCGTCGTCGAAGTCGTCTCCCGGGGCCTCCTCGTCCGGGCTGGCCAGCTCATCCAGGTCCTCCACGGGCAAGGGCTCGTCATTCAGGTCCGGCGTCACGTCGTCCCCCCCAAGGAACGGCGGTGGACCCTCCGAGACGGTGGCCTCGGACGCCATCGCGGCCTCCTCCGCGGTCAGCTCCTCCGGGTGCAGCCCTCCCTCCAGCAGCTCCGCCTGGTTGCGCCGGCCGGTGGCCTCCCGGGCCGCCTCCGCCACCTCCTCCGCCGCGGCCTGCCGCCCGTACGCGGGCGCATGCTCCCGCAGCCACTCCCGCAGCGCGGAAGCCAGCTCCGCCGCCGTGCCGAAGCGGTCCGCCGGGGCCTGACGCAGCGCCCGCACCACCACCGCGCGCAGTCCCTCCGGCACGTCGCGAGCCATGCGCTCCACCTCCCCAGGCCCCACCAGCGCCATCCGCGCCGCGACCTCCGTCAGGGGCATCCACGTGGGCCCCTGCGCCTGCACCAGCGGCAGGTCCGGCGGGGGCGGAGGCGCCGTGTCCCCCTGCGCCAGCGGGTGCGTCCCCGTCAGCACCTCCAGCAGCACCAGCCCCAGCGAGAACAGGTCGCTGCGCGCGTCCAGGGGCTCGCGCCGCAGCGCCTCCGGCGAGGCATACGCCACGTCCCCCTTCACCAGCGGGCGGCTGGTGATCTCCCGCCCCGGCAGCGTGGAGAACGCGGCCGTGAAGTTCGTGAGCTTCACCTCGCCATGCACGCCCAGGCGCAGGTTCCGGGGGCTCACGTCCCGGTGCACGATGCCCAGCGGCCGGTTCCACTCATCCCGCAGCGTGTGCGCGTGGTGCAGCGCCTCCGCCACCTCGGAGACGACCCACGCACCGAAGGCCGGGGACATGGGCTTGCGCCGCATGGCCACCAGGTTGAGCACCGTGTCCAGCGACCGGCCCTCCACGTACTCCATCACCACGTGCGGAACGCCCCGGTACGCCTTCAGGTGGTAGACCTTCGCGATGCCTGGGTGGTTGAGCCGGAACGTCAGCTCCACCTCCTCCACCAGCCGCCGCCGCTCCACGAAGCCGGACGGGTTGCGCAGCCGTTTGATGACCACCGGGCCACCCATCCCGCCCCGGTAGCGCCGCCGCGCCAGCATCAGCAGCTCTCCGGTGGAGCGCACCTCCAGCTTGCGCACGAACTCGAAGGCCGTGCCTCCCACCGTGAACAGCACGCGCGGCCGGCGGGGCATGCCGGGGTTCTCCTCCGTCGTCGTATCGGGCGTCTTCATGGCCTGCCTTCCAACCTCCCAGGTGGAGCGTGAATCGCTCAACCCCGCAGGTAGCACAAACCCTGTCGCCGTCAAACGTCCAGGGTCGGATGGAATCCATGGGACTCCTCGGGTTCACCTGTCCCGGCGCAATCCCAGACGCCGGAGCCACCGCTCCCACCGCCGCCGCCACGCCAGCCGCCGGGCCACCCACCAGGGCATGGGCGGGGGCAGGGGCGCGGCCAGCCCCAGCGTCGGTCCGGGCGGAGGCGGCACGGACGGCGTGGGCGCGCTGGAGTGGGGCGCGGCGCCGGGGATGCGCCGCTCCTGCGAGCGGGTCCAGCGTCGCAGCTCGCGGGCCTCCTCGTTGCCGTCGAAGTACGCGTCGGACTCCTCCGTGACCGCTTCGTGGAGCGGCGGCGTGTTGAACAGCGGCGTGTCCCAGCTGTCCGGAGCGCGCTCCAGCGCCGCGCTCAGGTCGGCGTAGAGATCCGCGCCCATCTGGTAGCGCTCGCTGGCCTCCTGGCGCAGCAGCCGCCCACAGATGTCATCGAGGGCGCGGGGCACGCGCGCGTTGATCGAACGCGCGGCTCGCCCCTTGATGGCCTGGATTCCGCCCAGCAGCGCCGCGGCCGGCAGGTCCGGGGGATAGGGGAAGTCCCCGGTGAGCACCTGGAAGAGCGTGAGCCCCAGCGAATAGAGGTCGTCCGTGGGCTGGTAGTCGTAGCGGGACATGCCGTAGGGGTTGTCCAGCCAGTAGCGCAGGAGCTCCGGGCTGCGGTAGCTGGGCGTGCCCGGCGGCGGCCGACCGTCGGTGATGGCCGGGGCGCAGGCGTGGTCGCTGGAGCCGAAGTCCACCAGCACCGGCCGCTCGTCCGACGCGCGCACGATGATGTTGCTGCCCTTGATGTCGCGGTGGCGCACGCCCGCGCGGTGGATGAAGTCCAGCGTCAGCGCCAGCTCCGCGAACAGCCGCGCCACCTGCCGCGCCGTGGGCTTCGCCTCCATCGCCCAGTCGGACAGCGTGGGACCCTCCACGTAGTCCATGACCAGGAACAGGTAGCCCGTGCGCGGGTGCGGCCAGCGGTGGTAGCCGCGCAACGCCACCACGTTGGGATGGGTCATGCGGTGCAGCACGCTCACCTCCTTGAGCGTGCGCGCGTCCACCTGCGAACCCTCCTCGGAGTCCTGCGGCCCCTGGAGCGCGAACTTCAGCGCCACCTGGAACCCCCCGGTCTCCGCCAGGAACACGGTGCCGAAGCCCCCCGTGGCCAGGCGCTTCAACAGCCGGAAGCTGCCCACCACCTCCTGGGGCTGAAGGAGCAGCGGATGTCCTCCCTCTAGGCTCATGGGGTGGCGCCTCCTACGTGGAAGGAAAGCCCGGATGCTTCGGGACGTGGGGGGTTGAATCCCAGAGGGAGGACGTGGCTGAGAGGATGCATTCGCGCAAGGATGGAAGTGACCTCCAGGGTCCATAGCATGGCGCACGCCCCTTGGGGTAGTGTTGCTGCCGTGTCAGGTAGGATGCCGGACACCTGACTTCATGGGAGACACGGTCCGGCCAGGGGTGGTGAGCGGCAATGAACGAGGAGCTGGCCATCACGGTGGGCACCGCGGCGCGACAGGCCCGCGAGCGGCAGGGCATGACCCAGGGCGACGTCGCCAGCCAGGTGGGCATCGCCATGGAGGTCTACAGCCGCATGGAGCGCGGGCGCGTGCTGCCCAGCTCCACCACCTTGCGCCGGTTGTGCATGGTGTTGCGCATCCGCTCGGACACGCTGCTGGGGTTGGACGGGCCCTCGCCCCCGGACGAGGCGCTCACGCTGGCCCTGGCGGACCGCGAGGAGGATCCCCCCTCCCTGCGCCGGCTGGTGCGCGCCTTGCGGCCCCTGGATGAAGAGGGGTTGAAGGCCATGGGCCTCATCATCCAGGGCGCGCTCGCGCTGCGGGAACGCTGACCGAAAGGCCCCCGAAAACTTGCGCCCCTGGGGAGAGATGCAAGGTTTTGCGCGTGCCTGCCCCGGTGAATGAAAAGCTGAACACGGTGTTTGGAGCCGCCGCCCGAGACGCGCGGCTGCGCTTGGGACTCACGCAGGCGGACGTGGCGGAGCGCGTGGGCATCGCCATGGAGGTCTACAGCCGCATGGAGCGCGGCCGCATGCTGCCCCGCGCCCAGACCCTGCGGAGGCTGTGCGACGTGCTGTCCGTGTCCGCGGACGCGCTGCTGGGCGTGGGGGCCGGCACCTCCCCGGTGCCGCCCCGGGCCTCGCCAGGTCAGGAGGACTCACTGGAGCTGCGCCGCCTGGTGCGCACGCTGCGCGACCTGGAGCCCCGCCAGCTCAAGGCCGTGGCCCGCGTGGTGCGCACGGTGGTGTCCGTCATGCCCCCGAAGACGGCGCCCGGGTCTTCGCCCACTCCCACGCCCCGGAAGAAGCCGCGGGCCGCCCGCAAGCGCCGCGCGGGTTAGCGAGGCGGCAAGAGCAGACAAATCCTCTCGGGCTGCAACAGGATGGCTGCCCGCTCGTCCTCCTGACCCGGGGCCGGGCCTTCGGGTGGGGCCCTCTCCCCAATGGCAGACAAGTGGGGTAGCACGGGAGCTACGCCATGCCTCCTCCCCCGACGCCCTCGGATGAGCCGCGGCGACTCCAGGCGCTGCGCTCGCTGTGTCTGTTGGACACGCCCGCTCACGAGCGCTTCGACCGCATCGTGCGCGCCGCGGCGCACCTGTTCCGCGTGCCCATTTCGCTCGTCTCGCTGGTGGACGAGAACCGCCAGTGGTTCAAGGCCCGCATCGGCCTGGACGGCACGGAGACGCCGCGCGAGCTGTCCTTCTGCGCCCACGCCATCCTCTCGCCCTCCACCTTCATCGTGCCGGACGCGCTGAAGGACCCGCGCTTCCACGACAACCCGTTCGTGCTGGGCGCTCCCTTTGTCCGCTTCTACGCGGGCCACCCCCTGCGCGCTACGGACGGCAGCCGCGTGGGCACGCTGTGCCTCATCGACTCGCGGCCCCGGGACTTCTCGGACGCGGACCGCACCGCGCTCGCGGACATGGCCGCCTGGGCGGAAGGAGAGCTCAACGCCCTGGACGAGCGCGAGGCCCGCGCGGCGCTGGAGCAGCAGGAGCGCTTCTTCGAAGTCTCCGTGGACATGCTCTGCATCGCCGCCATGGACGGCACCTTCCTGCGCCTGTCCCGCGCCTGGAGCCGCACCCTGGGCTTCTCCGACGCGGAGCTCTACAGCACGTCCCTGGTGGACCTGGCGCTGGAGGAGGACCGCGCAGACACCTCGCGGCACCTGTCCCGCGCCCGGGAGGGCATCCCCGTCCTCCAGTTCGAGCACCGCGCCCGCTGCCGCGACGGCACCTGGCGCTGGCTGCAGTGGAACGCCGTGCCGGACCCGGAGGAGGGGCTGCTCTACGCCGTCGCCCGCGACGTCACCCAGGCCCGCACGCTGGAGGAGGAGCGCCAGCGCGTGGAGCGGATGAAGAACGAGTTCATCGCCACCGTGAGCCATGAGCTGCGCACGCCGCTCACCTCCATCCGCGGCTCGCTGGGGCTGCTCAGCGGCGGCATCCTCGGCCCGCTGGACGCGCAGGTGGCGCAGATGGTGGGCATTGCCCACAAGAACAGCGAACGGCTGCTGCGCCTCATCAACGACATCCTGGACCTGGAGAAGATGGAGTCCGGCCGGCTGGACCTGAACCTGGCGCCCACGGAGGTCGCGCCGCTGCTCGCCCAGGCGCTCCAGGCCCACCAGGGCTACGCGGACGAATACGGCGTGCGCCTGGAGGCCGTGGTGGACCTCCCCCACGCCCGCGCCCGCGTGGACGAGGACCGCTTCATCCAGGTGCTGGCGAACCTCCTCTCCAACGCCATCAAGTTCTCCCCCCAGGGCGAGCGCGTCACCCTGTTCCTCACCCGCGAGGACGGCGTCCTGCGCGTGGGCGTGCAGGACCACGGCCCCGGCATCCCGGAGGCCTTCCAGTCCCGCGTCTTCCAGAAGTTCGCCCAGGCGGACGCGTCCGACACCCGCAAGCGCCCCGGCACCGGCCTGGGGCTGAGCATCGCCCACGGGCTGGTGGCCCGCATGGGAGGCACCCTGCGCTTCAGCACCTCCCCCAGCGAGGGCACCCGCTTCTCCTTCGACCTGCCGGAGTGCGAACCCGGGCCCGACGTCGCCTGACGGACATCCACTTCCCCCCCCGCTTCCGTACCGCGATCCAAACCCTTTTCCCTGGAGCACCCCCTCCCATGGCGAAAATCGAGAAGGTCCTGCTCGTGGACGATGAGGATGACATCCGCACCATCGGGCAGCTGAGCCTGAGCCGTGTGGGGGGGTGGAAGACGGTGCTCGCGTCCTCTGGCGCGGAGGCCCTGGAGAAGGCGGGCCAGGAGGGCCCCGACCTCATCCTCCTGGACGTGATGATGCCCGGCATGGACGGGCCTACGACGTTCGGCCGGTTGCGCGCCCAGCCCGCCACCGCGAACACGCCCATCATCTTCATGACCGCCAAGGTCCAGAAGCAGGAGGTGGCGCGCTACCTGGAGCTGGGCGCGGTGGGCGTCATCGGCAAGCCGTTCGACCCCATGACCCTGCCGCAGGAAATCCGCCGCCTGGTGCCTTGATGGAACCCCGCCTGTCCAAACGCTCCGCCGCGCTGGCCGCTGGCGCCCTGGTGTTGCTGTGTGCCCTGTTCGTCCTGGGCCGCCCGGGCTCCACCGCCGACCACGACCACTACCGCACCCAGCTGCGGCAGCTGCGCGTGGCCACGTCGGAGCTGGAACAGGACGTGCTGCGCCAGCGCGTGGGCATGGCGCAGTTGCACGGCTCCTCCGACCGGGACTTCGACGCGCTGGCCGCCCGCGCCCGCCAGCTGCGCACGGCGCCCGGTTTCCTCCCCGCGGAGGGCATGCGCTCGCTCAACGCGTCCCTGGACACGTACCTGCGCGTGCTGGAGGGCTCGCGCGTCCTGCTGGCGGCGGCCCGCGAGAAGGACCAGCAGCTCGCCGCCCTGCGTGAGGCCTTCCCCGGCGTCGTCGCCGCCACCGCCGCCGCGCTGCCTCCGGGTTCGCCTCGCGCGCACGTGGAGGCGATGGACGTGGACGTGCTGCTCGCCTCGCGCGCTCCGGGAGAGGCGTCGGGGGTCCGCGTGGAGGCCTCACTCGCGCGTCTGGCCCGGGCGCGGGAGAAGCAGCCGCTGCCCGCCCCCGCCCTCGCCGCGCTGGACGCCCTGGAGGCCCGCACGCGGGAGTTGATGGCGCTCCAGCGCGCCACGGACGCGTCCTACCAGGCGCTGCTGGACCACGGCGCCACCGGTGAGTCCGAGCGCCTCATCACCACCTACCTCCAGCTCCAGGAGCAGTCCCAGGCCCGCGCGGAGCGCACGCGCATCGTCCTCTTCGGCGTGTGCCTGCTGCTCGTGGGCTACGTGCTCGTCGTGCTGGTGCGGCTGGCGCGGGCGTCCGCGGCGCTGGGGGAGCTCAACCGGGGGCTGGAGGCGCGCGTGGCGGAGCGCACCCAGGCCCTGTCCGCCGCGAGCGCGGAGGCGCGGGCCAGCGACGCGCGCAAGGCCGCCATCCTGGAGGCGTCGCCGGACGGCATCGTGGTGCTGGACGAGTCCGGCCGCGTCGCGGAGTTCAACCCCTCCGCGGCGACCCACTTCCGCCTGCCGTCCGCGCGAGCGGTGGGGGCGGATTTCATGTCGCTGGCGCTGCCCGCGACGCTGCCGGCCTCGCAGCGGGAAGCCGTCCACGCCGCGCTCCTCCAGGAGGACGGCGCGGCTCGGCTGGAATCACCGTGCCTGCGCGCGGACGGCGACGTGTTCCCCGCGGAGCTCACCTTCGCGCGCGTGCACGCGGACGGCCCGCCGCGCACCACCGTCTTCGTGCGCGACCTCACGGAGCGCAAGGCCGTGGAGCGGATGAAGAACGAGTTCGTCTCCACCGTGAGCCACGAGCTGCGCACGCCGCTCACCTCCATCCGCGGCTCGCTGGGCCTGCTGGAGAACGGCATCGTGGGGGAGCTGCCCTCGCAGGCGCTGGACATGGTGCGCATCGCGCGTACCAACACCGAACGGCTCATCCGCCTCATCAACGACATCCTGGACCTGGAGAAGATGGAGTCCGGGATGCTGGAGCTGAAGCTCCAGCCGCAGGCGGCGCAGGAGCTGGTGGAGGCCACGCTCGCGGGCGTGCAGGGCATGGCGGAGACGGCGCACGTCACCCTGCGCTCGGACGTGGAGGGCGGGCCGCAGGTGAAGGGCGACCGCGACCGGCTCATCCAGGTGCTCACCAACCTGGTCTCCAACGCCATCAAGTTCTCCCCGCAGGGCGCCTCCGTGGTGGTGGCGGCTGGCTTCACGGTGGACGGCCAGGTGCGCTTCAGCGTCACGGACCAGGGCTCCGGCATCCCGGAGGACAATCTTCCCCGCCTCTTCGGCCGCTTCCAGCAGCTGGACGCGTCCGACACCCGCTCCAAGGGCGGCACCGGCCTGGGGCTGGCCATCTCGCAGGCCATCGTGGAGCAGCACGGCGGCCGCATCGAGGTGTCGAGTCCCCCGGGCCAGGGCGCCACCTTCCACTTTACCCTGGAGGCCCTGCGCGCTCCCTCCGTCGCGCCGCTGCCCCGGGACGAGTCGCGCCACAACGTGCTCATCGTCACCGCGGACACGGAGCTGTCCGCCCTGCTGCGCGGCCTGCTGTCGCACGAAGGCTACCGGGTGGTGCGCTCCGCCACGCTCGCGGAGGCCGTGCAGGCGGTGGAGCACGCGCTGCCGGACGCGCTGCTGGTGGACACGCGGATGCCGGACGGCGCCGTGCTGGACTGGGTGCGCCGCATGAGGGAACAGCCGCGCACGCGCGACCTGCCCGTGCTGGCCCTGTCCGGGCGCTCGCAGCCGGGGGCGAAGGACGCGGGCACGGCGCTGCTGGTGGACTGGCTGCCCACGCCGGTGGATGAAACCCGGTTGCTGAAGACACTGCGCTACGCCATGCGCCAGCCGGGCCAGGCGCGCGTGCTGGTGGTGGATGACGACGCCACCACGCGCCGGGTGCTGTGCGCGCAGTTCGAACGGCTGGGCGCGCTGTGCATCGAAGCGGCGGATGGAGAGAGCGCGGTGGCGCTCGCGCGTGACACGCCTCCGGACCTCATCGTGCTGGACGTGGGGCTGCCGCGGCTGGACGGCTTCGAGGTGGTGGACATCCTGCGCCAGGGCAAGGGCCGCGCCACGCCGCTCATCGTCTTCACCGGCCGCGAGCTGTCTCGCACCGACCAGCGCCAGCTCACCCTGGGCATCACCCGTCACCTGACGAAGGCCCGCGCTTCCGAGGAGGAGCTGGTGGCCTCCGTGCGGGAGCTGCTCAACGGACTGCTGGCCCGCCGCGACGCCGCGGCCGAGCCCCGAAAGGCGATGCCATGAGCACCGCGCGCAACGACAAGACGCTGCTCTTCCTGGAGGACGACCGCGACCTCCAGGCCCTGGTCTGCACCTTCCTGCGGGACAGGGGCTACCAGGTGACCCCCGCGCGCACCGCCGCCGAAGCGCGCGCGGTGCTCCAATCCAAGCCGGTGGACGCCGCCATCGTGGACGGCCTGCTGCCGGGCATGACGGGCGCGGACTTCATCCGGGAGCTGCGCAAGACGAAGCCGGACCTGCCGGTGCTCTTCGCGTCCGCCTTCTGGAAGGACCTGAAGAGCCACGAGCTGCTCACGCGCCAGCTGGGCGTGGCGCGCGTGGTGCACAAGCCCTACCGGCCGGAGGAGCTGGCGGTGTGGCTGGAGCAGCTCTTCGCGGTGGCACAGCCGCCGCCCCCGCCGCGGGAGTCCCTGGACGCGGAGGACGCGGAGCCCGTGGACGACTTCGCGGCCAGCCTGGCGCGCTTGAGCGCGGACTACGGCGCGAAGCTGCCGGAGCGGCTGGCCATGCTCCAGGCCCTGCTCGGCAAGGGGCGCCACGGCGACGCGGAGGCCATGGAAGAGGCCTACAGCGTCGTGCACAAGCTGCACGGCACCGCGGGCAGCTACGGCTTCCGCGACGTGAGCATCGCGGCGGGCGCGCTGGAGGACGTGCTCCGGCCGGTGAAGACCGGGGGCACGCTGGACTGGGCCCAGGTGGACGCGGGCTTCCGCGCGCTGGAGGACCGGGTGTCGCTGCCCGTGCTGACCCCGGAGCCGGAGTCCGAGGAGGCCGTCGTCGCCGCCATGGGCACGCTGCTCGTGGTGGACGAGGACGCGGGCGTGCTCGCGGACGCGAAGCGGATGGGCAAGCGTGAAGGGGTGCGCGTGGTGACGGCCGCCACGCCCCAGGAGGCCTGCGCCGCGGTGGAGCGGCAGTGGGTGGACGGGGCGCTCTTGCACATGGGCGCGGCGGGGCTCGCCACCGCGAGCGCGCTGCGCGCGATGGAGGGACACCAGTCCCTGCCGCTGGCCTTCTCCAGCACGGGCGGAGGTCTGCAGGAGCGAGTGCGCGCGGCGCACGCGGGCGCGTCGCTGTTCCTGCCCCGGCCCTTCACCCAGCAGGACTTCGCCACCGCGGCGGAGCGGCTGGTGGCCACGCGCCGGCTGGAGCGCTCGAAGGTGATGGTGGTGGATGACGACCCGGAGGCGGTGCGCGCCCTCTCCCAGGCGCTGGTGAGCGACGCCGTGGAGGTCGTGGGGCTGGAGAACGCCTACGGCCTGCTGGACGCGCTCGCGCAGCACCGCCCGGACCTGCTGCTCCTGGACGTGCAGATGCCCGGGCCCAGTGGGTTCGATTTGTGCCGCATCCTGCGCCTGACGCCGGAGTGGCAGGATCTGCCCATCCTGCTCATCACCGCGCAGGTGGGGCTGGAGTTCCGGCTGGCCGCGTTCCAGGCCGGCGCGGATGACTACCTGGCCAAGCCCGTGCTGAAGGAGGAGCTGCGCGCCCGCGTGCACGCGCGGCTGGAGCGGGCACGGCTGTCGCGCGAGCGCACGGAGCGAGACGCGCTCACGGGACTGATGCTGCGCCGTCCCTTCGTGGAGGCGGTGGCGACGCGGCTGTCGGAGGCGCGCCGGAGCGACCGGCCGCTCGCGCTGTGCTTCCTGGACGTGGACCACTTCAAGAAGGTGAACGACCAGTACGGCCACCTCGCGGGGGACCGCGTGCTGATGCGGCTGGGACGGCTCCTGGGGGCGCGCTTCCGCCGCGAGGACCTGCGCGCCCGCTGGGGCGGCGAGGAGTTCGTCGTCGCGCTGCTGGGCGAGACGCCGGAGAGCGCGAAGGAGATCCTCTCCCGCACCGCCGAGGAGCTGTCGGCGATGACCTTCGAAGGCGACGCGGGGGAGACCTTCCACGTCACCTTCAGCGCGGGGCTCGCGGTGGCGCCCAGGGACGGCACCACCCTGGACGAGCTGCTGCGCGCCGCGGACGCCCGGCTCTACCGGGCGAAGGAGAACGGCCGCAACCGCATCGAGACGGAGTGACGCCCGCGCGTCACGGCTCCGCCAGCACCAGCAGTCCGCGCGACAGGTCCACGACGTACACGTGCCCGTCGCCCGGCACGCGCATGCCGATGGCCCCCTGGTAGAGGCTGTCGGTGCTGCGCGGGTGTGCCTCCTGGAAGGAGTCGAAGGCGGCCACCTCCTTCGGGTGCTCGGGGTCGGCCACGTCGAAGACGCGCACGCCCTCGTGGTACCAGGCCACGTAGAGCCGCGTGCCCACCAGCACCATGTTGTGGATGGACGTCTGCGGGCGCTTGCGCACCTCCGCGATGAGGCGGATTTTCGCCGGGTCGGTGACGTCCAGCACGCGCAGGTGCGCGCCAGGGCGCTCGCCACCCTCGAAGGCGATGGTGCGCCCGTTGATGGTGCCCACCGCGTTCGCGTGGCTGTACTGGCCGGAGAAGGCATACATGCCCAGCACGGGCGTCACGTCCGTGCGGGTGACATCCACGACGACGTAGCCCGTGGTCGAGTGGTTGATGTAGAGCCGCCCCTTGTAGGCGAACGCGTCGTGCGGGTAGGCGCCTGGCTCGTGGGGCACGGTGATGCGGCTGACCAGAGAGGGCTCCAGCGGCCGGAACACGTCGAACACGAACGTCGTGCCGCTGGGGGACGGGGACATGGCGTACAGCCGGTCGCCGTCCACGAACACGGTGTGCACGTTGATGGCGCCGCCGGGCAGCGCGCGCACGTACCGGGGATCCGCCGGGTTCGTGATGTCGTAGATGATGACGCCGGAGTCGCCGCTGGCGACGTAGAGCGCGTCTCCCTTGGCCCAGACGCCGTTCCAGTAGTTGTCGTTGGGCAGGCTCAGGCGGGTGACGAGGACGGGGTGGGCCGGGTCGCTCACGTTGATGACGCTCAGGCCGCCGGGCTCCTCCTTGCCGCGCGGCAGGGACACCACGTAGGCGTGGCCCTTCGTGACGTAGACGTCCACGGGGTCGCCCACCGGAACGGCGGTCTCGGAGACGAGGCGCATGGGCTGGGCGCCGGTGTCCGCTTCATGGGCCAGGTTCATCCGCCGGGCGTCGAAGGTGCCGGAGTAATCCGGTACGCCATCGGTGCAGCGCACGAAGCAGCCGGTGATGCGGCCGGGCTCCGGAACGCGGCAGCCCGCGAGCGCGTACCGCTGCTGCTTGTTGGCGGAGGTGATGTACTCGCCGGTGACGAAGAACCCCTCGGGGCCCACCTGGTTTCGCACCAGGGGCTTGCCCAGGAAGCTGGGGGTGGTGTCCAGGCGGAAGCCCGTGCCGAACGCGCTCACGGAGGTGTAGCGGAAGACCGCCTGGTAGACGCCGGAAGGCTCCACGGCGCGCACCGCGTCCAGGTCACAGCCCGTGAGGGGGAAGCTGGCCGGGTCGGTGCAGTTCGCGCGAGGGGACGCGTAGCTCGAGTCCATGCAGGGCTCGTTGGGGACCACGTCGATGTAGTCGGTGAGCTCGACGAGCGGCTTCGGATCCGACGGTCCCGGTCCGGGAGGGTTGGAGTCGCTACAGCCGGAAAGGGACAGGGCGCAGGCGAAGAGGCCCGTGCCCAGGAGGCGAATAGAGGACGTCATGGGGTGCAGGCTCCTGCGCGGGGCTTCGCGGTCCACGGCCGACGCGAAGCCTCGGGGAGTCTAGCCCATGGCCCGTAGCGGATGCGCGAGCCCTCCCTGAGGCGCTAGAAGCCCGTCATGCACCCACGCCGCCCGGACATCGACGCCGCGCTCACCGACCTGCGCAACCGCTTGCCCGGGGGGAAGATTGTCGACCACTGGCACAGCGAGCCCCCCTGGCCCACGCCGGAACAGCTGCGCCTGCGCGACGCATGGTTCGACAGCCTGGCGGAGGCGCTGGAAATGGCGCTGACACGGCAGGACTTCGTGCCCATCGTCATCCCCGAAGCGCGGAGTCCCCCGGACTGGGAGTTCATTCTCGCCCACGCGCTGGCGCGTCACAGCGGACCGGTGGCGTCCTACCCGCACTTCTCGGAGACCCGGCGGAAGGAGGGGGAGCCGGTCATCACGCTCGGCACTGCCTTCGACGAGTTGGTCATCTTCCAGGGCCCCCTGGAGCTTCACGGCCATGTCGACCTCCGGGGCACCGTCGTCGTGCTGGGAGACCTCATCATCCATGGGGCCCTGATGGATGGGGACCCGGCGGACTCGGGGCTCGTGGTCATTGGCAACGAACGGGTGTGCGCGCTGTACACCAGCTCGGATCACCTCATGGTCGGAGACCTCGAAACGGACCTGCTGATGCTGTCCGGCGGAGAAGGCTCGTGGGTCGTGGGTGGCGAGGTCCGTGCCCGCTTGCAACTGGAGGAGTCCAGGGCCAGTGAGGAGGCGCCGCGCTGGTTGGAGCCCGTGCCGTCCGACGAAGTCCTCGAGGACGGCTGGGCGCTGTGCAAGGAGGTGGGCAGCGGCCGGACGAAGGTGCGGCCCCCTCCGTAGGCCTCGGCTCAGCGCTGCTCGGAGAGGATGAGCAGCCCCCGGGACGTGTCCACGACGTAGATGAAACCATCATTGGGCACGCGGATGCCGATGGCGCCCTCGAGCGAGGAGCCGGTGCGGTCCGGATCCGTCTCCCGGTACGTGTTGAAGTACGCGACCTCGCGCGGCTTCGTCGGCAGCGACACGTCCAGCACCCGCACGCCCTCCTGGTGGTACGCGATGTACAGCTTCGAGCCCCGGAGGAGGATGTCGTGGATGGAGGTCTCGGGGCGCAGGCCGTACTCGCCAATGAGCTTCATGTTCGCGGGGTCGGTGACGTCCAGCACGCGCAGGTGCGAGCCGGGGTACTCGCCGCCCTCGAAGGCGATGGTGCGGCCCGCGAAGGTGCCCACCGCGCTCGCGTGGGCGTACTGACCGTCGAAGGAGTATCCGCCCAGCGGGTACACGTGCTCCGCGTCCGCCACGTCGAAGGCGTGGTAGCCCGCTTCCGTGTGGCTCACGTAGAGGCGCTCTTCGTACACGAAGGCGTCATGGGGTCCGCTGCCGCCGGCGCCCAGGGACACCCGGTTGAGCTCCACGGGCGCGAGCGGTGAGGACACGTCGAAGATGAGCACCGCGTTGCCGGGCGACGGAGCCATGGCGTAGAGCCGCTTGTCGTCCACGAACACGCTGCGCACGTTGAGGGGCGCGTCGGGCACGGCCCGCACGTACCGCGGATCCGCGGGCTTGGAGATGTCATAGACGATGACGCCCGAGCTGGCGCTCGCGATGTATAGCGCATTGTCCTTAGCCCACACGCCGTTCCAGTTCGAGTCCCCGGCCAGCTGCACGGTCTTCGTGAGCACCGGGCGCGAGGGGTCCCTCACGTCGAACACCGCCAGGCCTCCGGGCTTGCTGGCCGTCCCCACGGCGACCACGTACGCGTGTCCCTTGGTGACGTAGACGTCCACGGGCATGCCCAGGGAGACGGAGGCCTCGGACACGAGCTTGAGGCCGGAGGACTCGGACTCGCCGCGCGTCCGGATGCCCGGGCGCGAGGCGGTGAAGGTGCCCACGGTGCCGACCTTGCCCTGTGCGCACTGGACGTAGCAGCCGTTGATGCGGTCGGGCGTGGGCCGGGTGCAGCCCATGAACACCAGGTCCTGGGCCGGCGAGAAGGGCGTGGCGGAGAGGGTGGCCGCGGTGAAGAACGAGCCCGCGCCAATCTCCCGCTGCTTCAGCGCCTGGCCGGAGAGGGTGCCCTTGCCACCATCGAGCGGCAGCTGGAGGGTGTAGTCGGAGGAGGCGGTGTTGCTCGAGGAGGGACGGGCCTTCAGGGAGTAGAAGCCCACGGTGTCCAGGTCATCGAACGTGCCCGGTGCGCAAGAGGACCGGTCGAAGAGGGACGCGTCGTCGCACGCGGGGACCGCGTCACCCACGGCGAGGTTGAAGGCACAATCCGAATAGGGACCCAGGTCCTCGGAGTCGGTGCGTTCGGGAATCGCCTCCGCTCGGCCGTCCCAGGGCGCGGTGTTCCGTTCGGGAATCACATCCGCGTCACCGCTGAAAGGGGACGAGGACGAGGAGCAGCCGGTCAGGGCCAGGGCGGTGGGGAGCAGCAGGAGCCAACGGGAGAAGGGAGCCATGCGGAGCGTCCTTTGGAATGGGTTCGGACGCAGGAACGCTCCCGCCGCGCGGAGTGACTGAAGTGCCCTCCATCCCGCAAGCATCTCCCTGCATGAAGGGAAGGCTCTTGCGCTCCGGGCCATATAGGCTCGCGCGCACGCCATGCCCCTCACGCGTCAGGTGGGTGAGTCGTCGAGATCGGGCCGCGCAAGTGGCTGACTCGGTGGGTGTCTACCCGCAGTATGATGGCGCGCCTCCAGCATCCGCGTGGGGCGCCACCTCATGAGCGACGCAGCCACATACTGGTTCTCTCCCGCACCGAGCGAGGTCATGTCCTCGCGGGTCTCCCTCGACTTCGATCTGCGCACGGCTGACCTGTACTTCCGCGAGCTCGTGGTGCCCGAACTCGGTCGCATCTGGTTTGCGCGGCAGCTCTCGTGGCCGCTGGCCGCGCTCGCGCTCCACGAGGAGCTGGCAACCCATGGTTCGAACGCACTGAAGCCT
Source organism: Corallococcus sp. CA041A (assembly GCF_003612075.1). Lineage (NCBI taxonomy): Bacteria > Pseudomonadati > Myxococcota > Myxococcia > Myxococcales > Myxococcaceae > Corallococcus > Corallococcus sp. CA041A. The sequence goes on along the minus strand of NZ_RAWF01000024.1, from coordinate 23,964 downwards.
ACAGCCATTTGCCATGGCATCGAGGCGCTCGCGTGCAAACTGGAGTACCTCGTCGATCCGCGGGACCCGTCGCCGCGCATCCTCGGGCGGCGCGCGTTCGGTCGCGACGCCGAACGAGAGGTGTGGTCGTCCCATCGGCTCCGTCAGGCGACGAACTACGTGAGGAATACGCATCGGCAGGCTGCGGCGCGCGCCATCCGGGTCGATGGTGGGCTCGGCTTCGCGAGCGGCTCGCGTTTCGATCTCCTCGATTTGGAGCCGGTCGGGCGCGCTCTGGCCAGAGCATTCCTTGAGCAACGCGTCGGACAAGGCGGCACCAGCCTGCGGAAGTGGCTGCTTCGGTGGTTCGACGGCGACAAAGAGATTTCCGGTTTGCCCAAAACGCTCCTGAAAGCGCTCTCGCCCGAACACGCCACCGACGAGGAGCGAGCACAGGTCCGGTCACGGCTCCTCGGAACGTCGACGGCCGCATGCGAGAAGCGGCAGCGCCTGGCCCGCGCGATCGGGCGCGCGGCGGACATCCCGGACATCGAGAGTACCGTCGTCGCACGCCTGCGCGAGAACGGTCATCGTGAGCAGGCCGACGAGGTCATCGCCGCGCGCGCGTTCGGCGCGGTGCTCGATCGTGCCCGCGATGCGCTCGCCCCCCTGACCCGTGCGGTGGAGTCGGGACGCGGTGGCGTGAAGCTCGCGATACTGGCCAACGACGGAGCCCTCAAGAAGGCCATCAAGGACCTACGAGCGGCCGCGAAGAAGTTCCTTGAGAAGGCAGACGCCGCCAACGTGAAGGAGACCACGAGCCGCACCTTTGCCAATGATGTCGGTGCCACCGATGATGCCGAAGCGATTCGGCTGCTGGTTCGACGCACTGACGAGATACTCGGGCTCGCCGACGGTTCTGTCGTCCGAGGCCCGCTGTTCCGCGTCGTCGGCAGCACGGATGAGGTTAGCGACCTCGAAGACGGAGCAGCGAGTATCGAGCCTGATCGGACAGGGCGGACGTTCCGCATCGCGAACTTCCACTCGCTCCTGCGCGACGTCGACCAACGAGGTGCGCGATGAGCGCCGAGACGCTGCTGGACATCTTCGTGCCGCCCGAAGGCATGTTCGGGCACAGCGCGGCGCTCGTCGCCATGACTGGCGCGGAGGACTTCCTCGAGGAAGCCGTGCAGCGGTTCACGGGGCTCCGCCCACGGCAGCGCTCGGAGCTGGGCAATGTGCTCGTGTACTTGATGCTGGATGGGCATGCGTCCTCGTCGCGGCAGGCGGTTTTTCCGCCTGGGCGCATCCCTGGCCTCCACGAGTTCCAGCCGCGCACGGTCGATCCCGGCTCGCTCCTGCACGCAAAGGTCGCGCTGCTCGCATTCGCTCCAAACCGGACGGGTGCTCCCGTCCATCTCCGGCTCGCCGTCCTCACGGCCAACTACACGTACACCTCGGCGCGGCAGCAACTCGAGCTGGTATGGGTCGTCGACCTTCCGCTCAGCGACAGCGCCCGCGTCGAGGACCGCGCTGACGTCGCGGCGGCGGGTGCATTCGTCGAGGCACTCCTCGCGCGGCGCTTCCATCGTGACGAGCAGACGCTTCCCTCGAAGGAGCGCAAGCTGACCTCACGGCTCGACGTGCTCCTCGCGGCGGCAGCTTCGGTTGCTCCTGGGGATCGCAAGCCGCGCTTCATCCACTCACTCTACAGGTCCCTGTACGACCAGATCCGCGAGTGCTTCCGAAATGCGATCGACAAGCCGAGGAACCTGCTGCTGTGCGGCTCGGGGTTTTACGAGGAGCCGTCCACCCAGGCGCGCAAGCCCGACGTCTTCGCCAAGCTTGAGGGCCTGGGTGTGTTCACAGCGAACGTGCAGCGCGTGGCGCTCGTCGAGCCCGACGAAGCGGGCGCGGTGGCGACGTGGGCCATGGAGGGCGACACGGAAGGCTGGGAGGTCGTCCGCCCCTCCGACGCACTCGACCAGAACCGGCGGCTTCATGCGAAGTTCGTGTACGTGGGCTATCTCCGCGATGGCCACGTGAGCAACGGCTGTCTCTATCTCGGCTCCGGCAACCTCTCGCGCCGCGGCCTCCTCACGCACGGCGAGCTGGCTGAGGGGAATGTGGAGACCGGTGTGGTCTTCGCACTCGACGAACGGCTCGATGGTGAGGCGCTCGCGCGCCGACTGTTCTGGTCGGACGAAGCCGAGACCGTAGGCGTCGAGGAGTGGGCCATTGGCCAGGTGGGCGACGCGCCGGGCACGCAATCCATCCTGGACTCACCGCCGATCCTCTCGGCGATGATCGAGGCTACGCCGGTCAGACGGCTACGGTGTTTCTGGCGCGAGGATGGATCGGCCTCGTCTCGCGCGAGCATCTCCTGGACGGGACGCGACGGGTTCAACGTGACGCAAGGGGACGACGTCCCGCTGCGGGACGACGAGACCCCAACCGCACTCAACGTCTACGATGAGAGCAACCGCAAGTGGGTCGTGCCCGTCGTGGACGTCATGGGGCGTGTTGGCTGGCAGCCTCCGCGCTTCGACACCTATGCGGACGCGCTCGCGGCGCTCCTCGACTTCCCGATCCGTCCTGCCGAGGCCACCGACGACGGAGAAGATGACGATGAGGGCGACGGTGGCGGAACCAAGGGCAAGGGCACAGGGGCGGCGAGCGAGCAGGAGAAGAGTTATGCGATGCACGCCGCCGCCGAACTCGTCGAGCAGGTTGCCGCGCTTCAGGCGGCACTGCCGGAATCGATGCTCGACGACTGGCTCGAGCATCTCGACCGAATGTTTTGCGCGTCGTTCCCTCAGTCCCTCATCGCGACGTGGCGGATGCATCGGCTCAACGTGTTCGAGCACCTCCGCGAGCCCGAGCTGCGCTCTCCGCACCTGACGGACAAACAGCGAGCCAGGTACTTCGAAATCCTAGACGGAGCAGCGCGTGCATGGGGGCTGCGATGAGCTTCACGTGGACCCGTGCCGCCGATGCGCTTCGGAGGCTCGTCGCGGAGGACGCGGCCAAGCCGTGTGAGGAGCAGCACCTCGACGACGGCCAACGCGCGTCGCTCATCTGGATGGCTGAGCGGTTGCCGCAAAGTGGTGTCGTGCTTGCCGACGAGGTCGGCACCGGCAAGACGCGCCTCGCGTGCGCCGTGGTCCACGCTGTCCTCGATGCAGGGGGGCGCGCGGCAGTTGTCGTTCCGCACGGCCTCATGCACCAGTGGGCCGCCGAGTCACGGAAGCTTCGCGTGAACAGCCCGGTGCCTAAGGAACTCACGACCTTCACGGAGTTCCTGCGCGAGGTGTCGCTGAACGAGGCGTCGTGGATGGACCTCAGCCCGCGCCCCGACGAGTCCGAGTGGTGGCTCATCTCCCATGGGTTCCGCGCGCCGTTGGTGCGCAGCAACTCTGATGAATGGCGTGCGGCGCTGCCTGCATTCGTCGAGCTCCATCTCGCCTCACGTGTGGAGCGCGAGGACGGGCGGACCCGGTTCGGAAAGCTTCAGCGCAAGATTGAGAATGCGCCAGCGTCGCGGTGGGGCTGGAACGGGATGGCCCGGATCGCAAGCGAGGTTGCCCCGCGAGTGCGCGGGCTTCGTGACCTTCGTAAGCGTATCGAGTCTCTGCCTCCGCTCAACGTGTCGGGTTGGAACAACGACGCGCTTTTCGCCCAGTTCGGCAACAATGGCGACGGCCGGCCGCTGACCGAGGAGTTGTTGGGGCTCTGGCTCGGCGAGTTCGATCTCATCGTCATCGACGAAGCACACAAGAGCCGTGGTGAAGTGGGCGTTGAAGACACCGCGCTAGGTGCTGCGTCGGGCACGGTCCTCGCGCGGCTGGTTGACGCGCTGTTGAAGCAGCCCGAGAGCGGGCGGCGGCTCTGCCTCACTGCGACGCCGATGGAACTCGAGCTGACGCAATGGCTCGACCTGCTGGGGCGCACGCGCAGCGGACTCGATCGGGAGCGCGGGGGGCAGGTGGTGAAGCGCCTGCACGACGCGGCGGTCCGTGCGGCCGTGGCACCCGACGAAGGGAGCCGCCTCGACGAGCTGTGCGCGGCCGCGAGAGACTTCACCAGGACGCTGGCTCCGCATGTAACGCGGCGTCGACGTGACGACGACCCGCTCGTCACGAGCTTCCGCACGGGCGCGGCGCTGTCCGCGAGATTGCCTCATCCGCACCGACGGCTTCAGCGCGTACGGATCGGGTGGAGCGAGACAGTGGGCCAGGACTCGCCCTGGCTCAATGTGCTCTTCGCCGCCGAGTGCATGAGCCAGTGCGCTCGCGGGCTGACGCTCAAGGACACCGCGGACTGGCCCCGAGCTGTGCGCGACGCCTACACGAAGCTGTCGGCGGGGCATGTCAGTATCGATCTGTCGGAAACGAGCGAGCCGCTCCGTGTACCCGAGCCCGGCGTCGTCGATGATCACAAACGCGGGAAGATCGCGCGCGTAGCCTACTGGTATCGTCGCCTCCGCGATGGTCGAAAGCGCGTGCTCGATGGACTGCCGCCCGTCAACGGCGCCGAAACTGACCCTGACGCCGAGCATCCGCGCATCCTTGCTGCCGTGGAGGAGATTGAGCGCTGGACGCTGATACGCGAGAAGGTGCTCGTCTTCGGCGTCTTTCTTCGCCCACTCAGGCTTCTTCGTGACGTGCTCAATGTGAGGCATGCGCTGCGCGCGGCCGATGCGGGTAGGCCGATTTCTCACGATGTTCATACCGACGCGGCGTTGCTCGGGATCGCGCTCCGCCAAATCGAGCGCATGCGCGCGAAGGGCACACTCTCGGGTCGCCTGTGCGCGGGCAACGGCGCCGATGTGCGCCGCGCGCTGAGCGACAGCCACAAGGCCTACGAGCGGCTTCGGCGGCAGGTACGCGAACGTGCGAAGAAGGTAGTCATAACGTGGCGCACCGACCCGACGCTACTCGGTGGAGCTCCGGCCGACCACGAACTCGAGAGCGCGCTCGAGGATCACCTCGTCTCGTTCGTCCTCGACGACTTCCTGGCGACGGACTCGCAGTCCGGCGAAGTCACCCACGAGCGCTTCGACGCACTGACCGCCGAGTTCGTCGAAGAGCGCCTGCGACCGCTCCTGGGTGAGTTGGGCGACGAAGACGTCGACGAGGAACAGGCGGTGCTTCGGAAGGAAGCGCTCCGGGCGCTCATTGAGGACGACGACGGGCGACAGAGCTTTCACGCGCGTCTGCTCCAGGGCGCTACGCGCTGGGAGACGCGTCGCTACCTCCAAGCCGCGTTCAACCGTCCAGGGGCTTCGCCGTGGGTGCTCATCGCGCAGAGCCAGGTGGGGCGCGAGGGGCTCAACCTGCACGAGTCCTGTCGAGTGGTCGTGCAGTTCCACGCCGAGTGGAACCCGGCCATCCTTGAGCAGCAGATCGGCCGCGTCGATCGCAAGGGTAGTTTTTGGGAGCGGCTCGCCCGGAAGTGGCTCGACGAAGGAGCTCAAGGCGAGCCTCCGTTCATCGAGGTTCGGCAGCTCGTCTTCGAGGGCACTTATGACGCTTTCCAGTGGGATCGGGTGATGCGCCGGCAGCATGTCTTCGACGCCAGCCTCTTCGGAACGCTCCTCCCATCCGACGCTTGGGACCGCGTGCCCCAGGAACGTTTGCTGGAGCTACTGGCCGCGGCGCCGTCGTTCCGACCTCCTCGGGTCGAATAACCGGTTCTACTACCGTGAAACGCCGTGGTCGCGCATAAGCCGGAGCTGGCCCACCGAAGCCCCGGTCCGGATAGGCTCGCGCGCACGTCATGGCCCTCACGCGTCTGGACATCGCAGGCTACCGCTCCGTGCGTCAGCTCCACCTGGAGCTGGGGCCGGTGACCGTGGTGGTGGGCCCCAACGGCAGCGGCAAGACGAACCTGTACCGCGCGCTGTACCTGCTCGCGGCGGCGGCGGAAGGCCGGCTCGCGCGCACGCTGGCGGACGAGGGCGGCACCTCGAGCGTGATGTGGGCCGGCCCCCGTGACCCCAAGAAGCCGGCGCGCATGCGCGTGACGGTGGACCTGGACGACCTCACCTACGAATTGCAGTGCGGCGTGGTGCCCACGTCGCCACCCCAGACGATGTTCACCCTGGATCCGGAGGTGAAGGAGGAGCACCTCTGGGCGCACTCCGGAGGCCGGCATCTGGTGTTGATGGAGCGCAAGGACCGCACGGCCTTCCTTCGCGACGCGGACGGGAAGCGCGTCACGTTCCCCGCGGAGCTGTGGGGCTCGGAGTCGGTGATGGATCAGCTCGCCGAACCGCACCGCTTCCCCAGACTGGGCGAAGTCCAACGCACGTTGAGCGCGTGGCGCTTCTACCACCACTTCCGCACGGACCCGGACGCGCTGCCCCGGCACCCGCAGGTGGGAGTGCGCACGCCGGTGCTCGCGTCGGACGGGCGCGACCTCGCGGCGGCGCTTCAGACCCTCTGGGAGATTGGCGATGACCGCGCCCTGGAGCAGGGCATCGACGACGCCTTTCCCGGCTCCAGGCTGGAGGTGCGAGCGGAGGACGGACGCTTCAGCCTCTTCCTGCACATGCCCGGCCTGTCGAGGCCCATGTCCGCGCCGGAGCTGTCGGACGGGACGCTGCGCTACCTGTGTCTGCTGGCGGCGCTGCTCAGTCCCAGACCGCCGCCGTTCCTCGCGTTGAACGAACCGGAGACCAGCCTGCACCCGGACCTGCTGGAGCCCCTGGGCAGGCTCATCGTGCGAGCCTCCGAGTACAGCCAGGTCTGGGTGACGACGCACGCGGAAGCCCTGGCGACCGTCATCGCGGACAAGACCGGCACCTCGCCCGTGCACCTGGAGAAGCAGCAGGGCGCGACGACGGTGAAGCGGAACGGAAACGACGAATGACCCCCGGCCTCTACCTCACGCACAAGCCCGTGGGCGCCACCAGCTTCGCCACCGTCCGAGCCTTCCAGGAGGAAGCGCAGGCGACGCGGCCCGGCCGCCGCACGGCGCTGTGCCACGGCGGCACGTTGGATCCGTTCGCGGAAGGGCTGCTGTTGATGCTGGTGGGCCCGGCCACGCACCTCTTCGAACACCTGCACGCGGCGCCCAAGGTCTACGAGGCCCGCGTGGAGTGGGGCACGGAGATGGACACCGGAGACCTGCACGGCCGCCCCGTGCACCAGGGAGACGCGACCGCGCTCACCCCCGAGCAACTCGAAGCAGCGCTGCGCCCGTTCCTCGGCTGGACGGATCAAATCCCGCCCGCCACCAGCGCGAAGAAGCTCGGCGGTGAGCCCGCCTACCGCAAGGCCCACCGGGGCGAAGTCGTGGAGCTGCCTCCCTCGCGCGTGTACCTGCACACCGCGCGCTGGCTTTCGCACGACCTGCCCAAGGCCAGCACGTTGGAACTCACCTGCCGTGGTGGCTACTACGTCCGCTCCCTGGCCCAAGACCTGGGACGCGCACTCGGCTGCGGCGCGCACCTCTCCACGCTGAAGCGCACGGCCATCGGCCCCTGGAAGGACCCGGGCCCCGGCGCGCGCATCGAACGGCACGGCCGCGACCTGCTCCCCTGGACGCCCTCGCGAGCGCTCACGGACCAGGACGTGGGAGCCCTGCGCCAGGGCCAGTCCATCGCCACCACACCACTCCAGCCCCCGGACTGGCTCCTGCCACCGGGTTACCCGGAGCCCACGGGCCCGGTGCGCGGCTTCCACCAGGGGAAGTTGACCTTCCTGCTAACCCCGAGGGACGGAGCCCTCTGGCCCGAGACAGAGCTGCGCGGCGGCGTCTAGAACGGGCGCCCCATGGCGCCACCCGACCTGAAGACCGTGGAGCTCACCCCGGAGCTCTGGCCCGACCTCGAGAAGCTCTTCGGCCCCAACGGCGCCTGTGGCGGCTGCTGGTGCATGTACTGGCGCATCCCGGAGGGCGAGCGCTACGACGACGTGCGAGGCCCTGAAGCAAAGCGCCGCTTCAAGGCCCTGGTCGCGAGCGGAGAGGCGAAGGGCATCCTCGCCTACGCGGACGGAGTACCGGTGGGTTGGGCCGCCTTCGGCCCGCGCCGCTCCTTCTCGCGCCTGGACCGAGCCCCCAGCTTCACGTGCGACGACGCGGACACCGTCACCTCCGTGCCCTGCTTCTTCATCCACCGGAACTGGCGCAACCAGGGCGTGGCCACCGCGCTGCTCGCCGCCGTGGAGGCCGCGGTGCGTCGCGAGGGCCCCGCCACCCTCGAAGGCTATCCGGTGAAACCGCCCAAGGGCTCAGCGCGTATCAGCAACGGAATGGCCTACACGGGCACGCTCCCGTTCTTCCTCAAGCGGGGCTACGTCCACGTCGCGGACCGTCCCGCCGGCAAGCAGCGCGTGCGCAAGGCGCTCAAGCCCTCGCGCCGGAAGTGATGCCTTTCGTCACCACCCCGGGGCGGGGGGGATGGTGACAGTCATCACCGCTGGTGACTGTTGTCACCACCCCGGCTCTCGCGTCATCGCAGCGTAACCCCATGGAATCCTTCAGGGTGTGCTGGCCCGGGGAGCTGGCACGACGCGCGCAATAGGTCCCGGCATGACTGCTTCCGCAACGGAAGCCGCTCCCACCGGAGATCAAAAATGACCATCGCCAAGTCCGCTTCCACCGCCGTCGCCACCTCCCTCAACGGCAAGCCGGCCCTCGGCAACAAGGAGCTCGCGGTCCTGCGTGGCAGCTCGTCCCCGGCGAAGCAGGCGGCGGAGATGAAGGCCACCCTCAACAACATGAAGTCGCAGATGGCGGGCCTGAAGTCGCAGCTCCACGACCTCCAGTCCCGCCACGCGCACCTCGGTGACCGCTTCTCCGCGCAGGGCCACGGCTGCGTGGGCCCGCGTGACAACTGGCAGCCCAAGGACCTGGGCGCCATGGTGGAGATGAACAAGCTGAACAAGACCTCTGGCTCCATCGGCGCGGAGCAGTTCGCGGACAGCATCGAGGCCGCGGTCGGTGACCTGGACGGCCAGGCCGCCTCCGGTGAGTACCGCGCCGTCGCGGACTGGGCCGCCAACAACCGCGAGCGCCTCACCCCGGAAGCCCGCCAGGTGATGGACATCTACAGCAAGTATGCGGCGGTCTCCCAGGCGCGCGGCGAGTCCGGCATCCCCCAGGGCGACTTCAAGAAGATGCTCGCGGAGATGCGCGACGTGGGTGACGCCAGCGCGAAGAAGGCGCTCGCCAACCTGGACAGCAAGAGCCACGGCGGCACGGTGTCCGGCCAGGACATGGCCCGCGCCATCAAGACGGGCACCGCGGACCACGACGGCCAGGCCGGCGGCGCGGAGCTGAAGGAGTTCGAGAAGTGGGCCTCCAAGAACGAGAGCCGCCTGTCCCCGGAGGCCAAGGAGGTCCTGGATGTCTACCGCAAGCACACCCAGGCGGCGCAGGCCCAGGGCCGCACCGGTCTCACCGACAAGGAGACCGCCGCCATGAACAAGGAGCTGAGCAAGGTGGGCGCCGGTGACGTGAGCGCCCGCAAGGCCACGGAGGCGCTCGACAAGCAGAGCGGCCCCATCTCCGGCGAGGACCTCACCAAGGCCATCAAGGACGGCATCTCCGACACGGACGGCCACTCCTCCACCTCCGAGCTGAAGGAGTTCGAGAAGTGGGCCGCCAAGAACGAGAGCCGCCTCACGCCCGAGGCCAAGGAGGTCCTGAAGACCTACCAGCAGGCCGCGAAGAAGGCCGGCCCGGAGGGCATGACGCAGAAGGAGGCGGACGCCATGTTCAAGAAGATGGAGGGCTTCAAGACCTTCCACGACAGCTCCATGCGCGACGCGCTGGAGGGCCTGGACTCCAAGAAGGGCAAGATCTCCGGCAACGACCTGACCGCCGCCATCGAGAAGGGCGCGGGCGACCTGGACGGCAACGCGGCCGGCACCGAGTTCACCGACACGATGAAGTGGGCGCGCCAGAACTACGACCGCCTCACGCCGGAGGCGAAGAAGGTGGTGGACACCTACGAGAAGTACGCCACCCGCTCGCAGGCCCAGGGCTCCACGGGCATCGACCAGAAGGACTTCAAGAAGATGATCAACGAGATGAAGTTCGTCAGCAACCCGCGCCCCACGCGCCCCGTGTTCTACGCGGCCTGATGTGAAGCCGGGGGGAGCGAAGTCGAAGAAGGGGGGATTGGAAGTCAGAGGGGTCCCGGACCTTCGGGGGAGGGTCCGGGGCCCTTCTTTTTTCTACAGGCGCGTCAGTGCTTCTTCGCCTTGGCGATGGTGGCGTGCGCTTCCTTCACCACGTTCTCCACGGTGAAGCCGAACTTCTGCTGCAGCGCCTTGATGGGGGCGGAAGCGCCGAAGCTGCGCATGCCGATGATGCTGCCGGTGTGTCCCGTCCAGCGCTCCCAGCCGAACGCCGCGCCCTTCTCCACCGCGACGCGAGCCTTCACGCCCGGGGGCAGCACGCTGTCCTGGTACTCCTGGGGCTGCTGCTCGAACAGCTCCCACGAAGGCATGCTCACCACGCGGGCCTTCACGCCCTCGGCCTTGAGCTTCTCCGCGGCCTCCACCACCAGCGCCACCTCCGTGCCCGTGCCGATGAGGATGACGTCCGGCGAGCCGCCCTCCGCCTCCAGCAGCGTGTACGCGCCCTTGGCCGTGCCGGAAGCGGGAGCGAACTTCGTGCGGTCCAGCGTGGGCACCGGCTGGCGCGACAGCACGAGCACCACCGGGTGGTGCTTCTGCTGCGCGATGTAGCGCCACGCCTCGGCCACCTCGTTGGCGTCGCCGGGGCGCAGCACCACGTTGCCCGGCACCGCGCGCAGGGACATCAGCTGCTCCACCGGCTGGTGCGTGGGGCCGTCCTCGCCCAGGCCAATGGAGTCGTGCGTGAAGATGTGGATGGACGGAATCTCCATCAGGGACGACAGGCGCATGGAGGGGCGCTCGTAGTCACTGAAGATGAGGAACGTGGCGCCGTAGCCGCGCACGTGGCTCAGGTTGAGTCCGTTGACGATGGAGCCCATCGCGTGCTCGCGCACACCGAAGTGGATGTTGCGGCCCGAGTACTCGCCCGGCTTGATGGACGTGGACGCGGAGATGTACGTCTTCGTGGACGGGTTCAGGTCCGCGGAGCCGCCGACGAGCCACGGGTAGTTCTTCGCCAGCGCGTTGAGCACCTTGCCGCCGGACTCACGGGTGGCCATGCCCTTCGCGTCCGCGGGGAACACGGGCAGCTCCTTGTCCCAGCCCTCGGGCAGCTCGCGCTTGAGCAGCGCCTCCAGCTCACGAGCCAGCTCCGGGTGCTGCTTGCGGTAGTCCGCGACGGACTTCTCCCACGCGTCATGCAGCGCCTTGCCGCGAGCGCCCATGCGCTCCTGGAAGCGCTCGCGCACGCCGTCGGGCACCAGGAACTGCGCGTCCTCGGGCCAGCCGTAGGCCTTCTTGGTGGCCTTGATTTCGTCGGCGCCCAGGGGCTCGCCGTGAGCGCTGGCGGAGCCCTGCTTCTTGGGCGAGCCGAAGCCGATGAACGAGTTGACGATGATGAGCGTGGGCTTGCCGCGCTCGTCCTTGAAGGACTTGTAGGCCTTGGACAGCGCGTCCAGGTCGTTGGCGTCGGTGACCTTGAGCACGCGCCAGCCGTAGCCCTCGAAGCGGCGGCCCACGTCTTCGGTGAAGGCCAGGTCGGTGCTTCCGTCGATGGAGATGTGGTTGCTGTCGTAGATCCAGCACAGGTTGGGCAGCTGGAGGTGGCCCGCGAGCGAAGCGGCCTCGGACGCCACGCCCTCCATCATGTCGCCGTCGCCGCAGAGGGCGTAGACGTCATGGGTGAACAGGTCGAAGCCGGGCTTGTTGAAGTGGGCGCCCAGCCACTTGCTGGCGATGGCCATGCCCACGCTGTTGGAGACGCCCGCGCCCAGGGGGCCGGTGGTGGTCTCCACGCCGGTGGTCCAGTGGTACTCCGGGTGGCCGGGCGTGGCGGAGTCCAACTGGCGGAAGTTGCGGATGTCGTCCAGGGACACGGCCGGCACGTCGGTGACCTTGGCGTCCTTCACGCGCTTCACGCCAGCCAGGTGCAGCAGGCTGTAGAGCAGCATGGACGCGTGGCCATTGGACAGGATGAAGCGGTCGCGGTCCGGCCAGTTGGGCTGGGCCGGGTCGTAACGCAGCTCCTGCTGCCACAGCTGGTAGGCCACGGGAGCCAGCGCCATGGGCGCGCCCGGGTGGCCAGAGTGGGCCTTCTCCACCGCGTCCATGGACAGCGTGCGGATGGTGTTGATTGCCTGGGTATCGATTTTCTCGGTCGTCATGCGGCCTCCCGCGCAGGACTGCGTCGCGGGCGCACCATGCCGTAACTGGAGCCGCCGCGCCGCACCAAACGCGCCCGTCCGTCGGCAGTCACACCGACGGCCGGGCAGGGGGCCGGGGCTCTTTTTCCGGGAATGCGCTACGGGACGCGACCGCTATGGACGAACGCCGCGACCACTGCATCGGTGAAGGCCCGGGCGCAATGGCCTTCCGGGTCCAGGTCGGGGTCCAGGATGGTGAGCTCCAGGCCCACCGCCTGGGGGCTCGCGAGCAATGACGCCAGCAGCGCGGTCAACTCCTCCAGGCGCATCCCGTCCGGATTGGGAGAATCCACGGCGGGCATGACGCTCAGGTCCAGCACGTCCGCGTCCACGTGGATCCAGAACCCCGTGAGCCCTCGGGCCTCCAGCCGGAAGCGGGCCTCGTCGCCCACGGACTTCGCGCCGCGCTCACGGATGACGGTGAGCGGCAGTGAAGCAATGCGGGAGGTGTCGAACTCGTGCACCGCGGCTTCGGCGGTGTCCTCGGCGGTGCGGGACAGGCCCAGGTGCACGACGTCCTCTTCGCGCAGGTAGGGCTTGAGGCCCTCCAGGTCGCACAGGGCATCGGGGCCATGTCCGGTGGCCAGCGCCAGGTCCAGCCCCGCCGCGGTGAACCAGCCCGCCATGCGGGCGCGGTCCTTCACGTAGGAGAAGTCATCATGCGCGTCGATGAACGCCAGCCCATGCGTCCCGGCCCGCCGCAGCGCGAGCGATGAGCCCACGAGCACGCTGCAATCCCCACCCAGCAGCAGCACGAACCGTCCCCCGGCCCGCAGTGCGCCGACGCGGTCCGCGAGCGCCACGCTGTAGCGGCCCAGCGCCGCGCCGTTGCGAAAGCCGATGTCCGGCTCCGCCTCCGGTGAGTACGCAGGTGGCGTCACGACGCCCGCGTCCTCCGCGCCCAACCGCGCCACGATGCCCTGCGCGCGCAGGACCCGGGGCAGTTGAAACACACCCGGAATCGCGCCCGGGGAAGCGGGCCTCAGCCCCAGGTTGGACGGCGCATCCAGGACGCTGATGGGCAGGAACATGGGCGTTGCTACCTCCGGGCCGCCGCACCGCGAGGCGTCTTCCCCCGGGTGAGGTGGTTCACCGCCTCACCCAGGCCCTCCACGGTGAGAGCGAACATGGGGAACACGTTGGCGATGACCGCGATGCTGCCCGAGCGCCACGACCCACGAGGCTCCGGGTTGAGCCACACGTTGCGCTCGAAGTGCTGCGCCAGTTGCATCAGCCACGTGAGCCCTTCCAGGCCCTCCTGGCGGTACTGGCCATTGGCATCCGTGCGGATGCCCAGCTCATACGGGGCCATGGACGCATCGCCCACCATCACCAGCTTGTGATGCCTTCCCACCTGCGCGGTGAGCTCCGGCACGGTGATGCCGCCCGTCAGCTGCGGCGTGGCGTACAGCTTCCCGTAGACGCAGTTGTGGAAGTAGTAGGTGCGCAGTTCCTTGAAGTGCGTGGCCTGGCTGGCGACGCTGAACAGCCGGCTCACCAGGTGCGCGTACGGGTCCATGGACCCGCCCACGTCCATGCACAACACCACGCGCGTGTTGGGCCGGCGCGGCGGACGCGTGACCACCTCCAGCTCGCCCGCGTTCTTAGCGGTGGCGGCGATGCTCTCGTCCACGTCCAACTCTTCAGCCACACCCTCACGCGCGAAGGCCCGCAGCTTGCGCAGCGCCACCGCCAGCTGCCGCGTGTCCAGCACCAGGTCGTCGCGGTAGCCCGCGTACTTGCGAGCCCCGGCCTGCCACAGCGCCTGCCCCTGCCGCCCGCCCGTGCCGCCAATGCGCACGCCCTGCCGGGCCACGCCGTTGTTGCCAAAGGCAGACGCGCCGCCCGTGCCCACCCAGCGGTTTCCGCCGTCGTGGCGCTCGGTCTGCTCCTTCAGGCGCTGCTCCAGCTGCCGCCGCAGCTCTTCAGGGTCCCACTGCTCCAGGAGCGCGATCTCCTCCGGGCTCAGGTCGGTGCGCTCCTTCGCCTCCTCCAGCCAGGACAACAGCTCCTCGGTGAGCTTCAGCGCGTCGGAAGCGACGCCCTGGAAGTGGGAGAGGAACGCCTGGTCAAAGGCATCCAGCTGCGTCTCCGAGTGCACCAGGAGCGCGCGAGCCACGTGGTAGAACCCATCCAGGCTGCTGTCATGCAGCCCGGCCTTCAGCGCCCCGGCGAGGGCGAGCGCCTCCTGCGCGCCCACCTTCACCCCGCGCTTTCGCAGCTCGTAGAAGAACGGCAGGAACATGGCGTGGCTCCCGGGCTGTCTTAAGCGCGCGTCCGCCGGCCGCGTCCAAAGGCTTCCGCCACCGCCACCAGGTCCTGCTCCTTCTTGAGCAGCGCGCCCAGGAACGGCAGCTGCTCCTCCAGCTTCAACTCCACGACGCCGTTGGCCTTGAGCACGGAAATCCAGTCGATGAGCTCGCTCGTGGACGGCCGCTTGCGCAGGCGCGTCATCGCGCGCAGCTCGTAGAAGACCTTGAGCGCCTGGTCCGCCAGCGAGGAGTCCAACCCCGGGTGGTGCACGTCCACGATGCGCTGCATGAGCTCGCGCTCCGGGAAGTCGATGAAGTGGAACACGCACCGGCGCAGGAACGCGTCAGGCAATTCCTTCTCGTTGTTGCTGGTGATGAGCACCACGGGGCGGTTCTTCGCCACGACCTCGTCGTTGGTCTCGGAGATGCGGAAGCGCATCCGGTCCAGCTCGTGGAGCAGGTCGTTGGGGAACTCCAGGTCCGCCTTGTCCACTTCATCGATGAGCAGCACCACGCGCTCCGGAGAAGCGAAGGCCTCGCCCAGCGGCCCCATGCGGATGTATCGCCGGATGTCTCGCACGTCCCCGTCCCCGAAGCGCGAGTCATACAGCCGCTGCACGGTGTCGTAGACATACAAACCGTCCTGCGCGCGCGTGGTGCTCTTCACGTGCCAGGTGAGCAGCTTCAATCCCAGTCCCTGGGCAATCGCTTCCGCCAGCAACGTCTTGCCCGTCCCGGGCTCACCCTTGACCAGCAGGGGGCGCTGGAGCGTGAGGGCGCAGTTGACGGCCGCCTGCAGGCCCTCGCTCGTGAGGTAGGAGTCGGTGCCGCGGAAGCGAACGGGAGTGGGAACCGGAGTCATGGATGGTTCCTTTAACATCCTGGGGAATGTTTCCATCCCTAGACGGGCGGATGGGTGTATATCCTGCCCCACATGGCCCCACTTTCCCTTGAAACCGAACTTCGCGACATGGTCCGCCGCGAGTTGCAACTGCAACTGGCTCCCGTTCAGAAGGCCGTGGCCCGTATGGCCAAGGGGCTGGATGCGTTGGATGCGCTGCGCGCGGTGACCGACCGCCTGGCGCCGCTGTCCAGCCGCCTGGGAGCCGTGGCGGGCGTGCGCACGCCCTCGCTGGCGCCGGAGCCGGTTGCCCGCCGCCGTCCGGGCCGTCCGCCGAAGTCCGCCGCGAAGGCCGCGCCCGTGAAGGCGCCCGCCGCGAAGACGCCGGCCGCGAAGGCCGCGCCCGTGAAGGCGCCCGCCGCGAAGGCCGCGCCCGTGAAGTCGCCCGCCGCGAAGTCCCCGGGCCGTCCGCCGAAGGTCGTCGCCGCGGAAGACAACCAGGCCTGCGCCGTCATCGGTTGCAAGCGCCAGAGCCGCTCCAAGGGCTACTGCTCGGCGCACTACCAGAAGCTGCGCCTGCTCATCCGCACGGGCCGCCGCCCGGACGCGTGGGTGGATGGCGCGAAGCCGCAGTCGGTCCCGGACCTCACGCTGCCGAGGGGTCGCGCGGGCAGCCAGGCGCTGAAGGAAGCGGCGAAGCCGGCCGCGCCCGCGGTGCCGCCCAAGCCCAAGGCGTGGCTGCGCAAGAAGGGCTCCAGCGGCGGCATGGTGTCGCTGACCTGACGGAGGACGTCGTCCGTGCTCCTCCCCGCGTGACGGGTCGCCCCGAGCGGCCCGCCGTGCGTGCCTCGGGACCGACACGGGTTGCTTCCTTCGATTGACATGCGGGCCGTGGCGGTGTGAATCCCGGCCCCATGAGCGAGCAATATCCAGTCACCGTCGCGGTCCGCCGTCCCGACGGTTCGGTGGAGCAGGTCCGGGTGGGCACGGCGTACAGGAACGACGACGGCTTCACGCTTCAACTGGGCGAGCTGTCCATGAGCGCCACGCCCGTCGCGGCGTCGGCCCCGGCGTATCGCCGTCCCGCGTCCTCGGGCGCCCCGTCTGGTGGCGGCGGCGGCGACGGCATGCTCCTGCCCAACTACGGCCGCAGCAAGGGCGCCCCCGTCTACGGCGCCAGCCTCCAGGACCTGGAGTTCTACGCCAACGGCGCGCGCCGCTCCCTGTCGGACCCCAGCAAGTCGCGCTGGCACGACAAGGAGCGCCAGCTCCTGGCCTCCATCGAGGCGGAGATCGCCCGGCAGCGCGGTGACGGCGGCGGTGGCGAGCCCCCCGCGCGCGGTGGCGGAGGAGGCCGGGGCGGTGGCTACGGCTTCGGCAACCCGCCGGACGACGGCGACATCCCGCCCCCCGGCGACGACGACAACATCCCCTTCTGAGGGGAGCGATCCAATCGGACCCGTCCCGCGCAATATTCGAAGAGAAGTCCGGCGTGTCCGGCGGGAGATCCGATTTTCCGTGCCCTGCGTAGTGCGAGCCGGGCCCGGTGCGACCTGCTGGCAATGGGGGGGAGGCGCGGCGGGCTTGTCGTCAGTCCACCGCCCGCCCGGCAGGGGGCGGCGGACCCTTGCCGACGCGAGGGCCATTGACAGTATTGAGCAATGGCAGACACCATGAGTCTCCTCGGTGTCCACTGTCAGTGAATTGACACATCGCGTGTGATTCATTCCACGTCGATAGCTTCACTTCTGAAACATTCCGCATCCTGCGGATTTCACAGGCTTTCGGGGCTGTTCTGTCCTGGCGTGTGCTTCACGAATGACGCGTCCAGAAACAGGAACTCCGTCTTTCCAAGGGCTTAGGAAGTGGCCTGGAACGTGCTCTATGCACGCGTGCCAGGGAATCCATCCCGTCCGGCAAGGCTGTGAAATCGCGAGGCCATGGTAATGACCGAACGGGTGTGTGTGGTGGGCGCGGGTTCGTTCGTCCCAGCACGGACCATCTCCAACGAGCGGATCGCGAAAGCCATCCCCGGTTGGTCGGCCGCCCGCATCGAAGAGAAGATTGGCATCAAGGAGCGCCGCTTCCTCTGGGACTTCGACGACGAGACGGGCCGCGCCATCCCCCCGCCGGACGACGTGCTGGGGCGCTTCTATCCGGCGACCAACACGGACATGTGTGAGGTGTCGCTGCGCCAGGCCCTGTCCCGCGGCGGCGTGGATCCGAAGGAGCTGGACGCGCTCTTCGTGGTGACGTGCACCCCGGACGCGCCGCACTTCAACCACGACGCCATGGCGTTGCACGAGCGGCTGGGCCTGCGCGAGGACGCCTTCGCGCTGGTGGTGGATGACGGCTGCGGCGGCACGCCCTACGTGCTGGACCTGGTGCGCAAGATGATGGACGGCGGCCGCTTCCGCACGGTGGCGGTGGTGGCCTCGGCGTTCACGTCGCCGCTGCTCAACCGGGAGGTCTACACGGACGAGTTGCCGCCCACGCCGGGCCGCCCCAAGGCGCTCAACGCCTACCTGTCCATGTATGTCTTCGGTGACGGCGCGGGCGCGGTGGTGCTGCGCAAGCAGGAGGGGGACGAGGACGGTCCGGGCATCCTCTCCTCGTTCTCCGGCAACGCATACGCGGAGCTGGTGACGCGCCGTGGCGGCGGCATGCTGAAGCTGCCCTACCAGCCGGGCCGCACGCGCCCGTCCGACATGGCCTTCGTGGTGGACGGCTTCAAGGTCGCGCGCAGCTACCCGGAGTACATGCAGAAGTGCCTGGACGCGGTGCTCACCCCCACGCTGCGTGAACAGGTGAAGCGCTACTACTTCCACCAGCCCAACAAGCGGGTGATGGACTCGTTCGTGACCCGGGCGGGTCTGCCCAAGGAGTCGGTGGCCTGCAACGTGGATCGCATTGGCAATACGTCCGCGGCCGGGATGTTGATTCTTCTGGCGGACGACCTGGAGCAGGGTCGTGTTGCACTCGGCAGTGGGGACCTGGTGGTGGTGGCGGCTGTCGGAGCCAACGTCCATTATGGGGCCCAGCTCGTGCGGCTGTAGCGCGCACGCGTGTTCATCTCCTCCCCCCCGGAGATTCCCCCCTCTATGAGTGAGCAGCGCAAGGAAGTCACGGTCCTGGAGCCAGCCATTGCCCAGGATCTCGAGAAGCGTTTGGCCCTGGCGACCCCCGACGACACGGCCCGAGGAATGTTCTTCAACGGCGCGTTGAACGCGGTGCGCATCCAGGGCGGCGATGCCGCGGTGGAGAAGTGCCTGGCGGTGGTGCAGGAGAAGAAGTTCGTCGACTTCTTCAACTACCCCGTGGCGGGCTTCCTGAAGTTGTCCTTCACGGGAGCGCAGTTGATGGGCCCGCAGCTGGGCGGCTTCGACGCGATGTTGCGCAAGATGGGCACGCAGGCGACCACGGACTTCCTGTCGTCGGCGGCGGGCAAGACGCTGCTGCTGCTCGCGGGTGACAGCCCCAGGCGGCTGGTGACGAACCTGCCCACGGGCTACCGCGCGGCGGTGAGCTACGGCGAGCGCAGCGTGGAGTGGTCCAGCGACCGCGCGGGCAAGCTCATGATGAAGCGGGACTTCATGCCGCCCGCGTACCACGAAGGCGTGCTCCAGGGCGTCATCGAGGCGCTCGGTGCCCGAGGCGTCCAGGTGAAGGGCCGGCAGACGGGCCCGGTGGACACGGAGTACGCGCTGTCCTGGCAGTGACCGGAGCACGAACCCAGCGGTCCTCGCTGTCCTCGAAGAAGGATGGGTTTGAACATGACTCAAGGACAGGCGGGGGCCCCGGTGCGGCTGCAGTCCGGCGACGAGTGGGTGTATGCCTTTCGCTCGCAGGAGGACGCCGCGACGCCACCGGATGACGCGGTGTGCGTGGCGGCGCCCTTCACGCCCACCGTGAAGCTGGGCGCGGGCCTGTATGTGCCCGCGGGCGACGGCGGCTACGAAAGAGTGGGCTCGGCCACGGCCTGCTTCCGGCTGACGGACCGGGCCTTCACGCCAGGCACGCAGGTCCCGTTCTACGCACGCTTCCTCCTGCCGGTGGGAGCCTTCACCGCGCAGGGCGAGTGCGTGCTCGTGAGCAACGACCAGCCCCAGGCGGGCGTGGTGCTCGCGGGGGGGGCGCTCAAGCTGGTGGAAGTCCCGCCGGGCTTCGTGGGCGGCGTGATGACGAACCTGAGCGTGTTCAACCCGCTCAAGCTGCCCGGCTTCGCCACGGGCTCGTACTACACGCTCTACACCTTCCGGAAGGAAGGCACGGGCACCGCCGCGCCCTGAGCGGCACCCCAGGATGAGCAGGAATGTCGGGGATGCCTGGGAGAATACGTCCCTGGGCATCCGACGCCATCACCAGGGGGACGACGCATGGAAAGCAGGTGGAATCCGCTCTACGAAGCGCTCGGCTATTGCCCGCCCGCGAGCGGAAGGGCCGTGCCGGCGGGAGCACCGCCGCCGGAGGACACGGACCTGCCCCTCCTCGGCCCGGAGGAGCTGGAGGCGCTCAAGACCGCCTTCCTGCGGGAGCCGGAGGACGTGCTGCGCTGGACGGAGAGTGGCCTGGGCGCGAGGGTCACGGTGGGCGCGTTCGTGGAGTCGCTGCGAGAGCTCGAGCTGCTCTTCACGGACCCCGGCCAGCTCCAGGAGCAGCTGGACGCGACGGAGCGCCACGCCCGTCAGGGGACGGGAGGTCTGCCCGCGGACTCCACCTTCCCGCTGAGGACGGAGGAGATCCCCATCGACCCCACGCGCACGCGCTTCGAGCCGCAAGCGGACCTGCGAGGCTGGCTGTTGTTCAGCGGCCCCGTGTGGCTGGAGCAGGGAGCGGCGGCGCGGCAGGCCCCATTCCGCTGGCACTTCGGAGCGAAGAGCCGCTTCGTCTACCCATTGCGAGAGCCGGAGCCCGGCCGCCCGGTGGAGGTGGCGCTCTTCGGAGATTTCGGCACGGGCGAATACTCCTCCCGGTACATCGCCCGGCAGCTGGTGATGCGCGGCGAGCGCCTGGACTGCGCGGTGCACCTGGGCGGTGTCTTCTACTCGGGCCGCCAGGGCGAATTCGACGCGCACCTGGCGGAGCCGCTGGAGCCACTGCTCGGGACGACGGCGCTGCTGACGTTGAACGCGCCGCCGGAGATGCGCTCGGGAGCGGGGGCCTACTTCCGCTACCTGGACGAGCGGCGGGGCGCGAGCTCCCGTCACCCGCAGGAGGGCAGCTACTTCAGCCTCGCCGCGGAGCGTTTCCAGCTCATCGGTCTGGACACCGCGTGGTTCGAAGCGGGCCGTCACCGCGAGCCCGCGCTGCTGCAATGGCTGGAGCAACGCCTGTCGGAGGGACGCCGGCGGGGAGCGATGAACATCCTGCTGACCCACGCCGCGCCCTACGGTCCGGGCGCGGAGCAGCTCGCCCCGCTGGTGACGGAGGACCTGCGCACCCTGGTCGTGGAGCGCGAGTGGGTGGACCTCTGGTGCTGGGGAGGCGCCCAGGCCGGAGCGCTCTACGACCGCGCCCCGGGCCTCCCCTTCGTCGGCGCGAGCCTGGGCCACGGAGGATTTCCCTCCGAGCGCAGGGATGCCCCGGAGTACCCGGTGGCACCGGTTCGCTTCTTCGAATCCCGGCCGCGCTTCCCGGAATGGACGGGCGTGCGCCAGGACCGGGGCAACCACGGTCATGCGTCGCTGTGGCTGCACGCGGACGGCAACGCGTCGCTGCGCTACACGGACTGGATGGGCCAGGTGCGCTGCGAGGCGACCCTCTCACGCCAGGGCCCCAAGGGACCGGTGACGCTGAAGGCGCTCGACGTGAGGGAGTGAGTCACGGCCCCTGAATGCCGCGCTCCTTCATGTACTTGCGCAGGCCCGCTGCGCCCTGGGCGCGCACCTTGTTGTGCAAGAGCGGCGTCCACCCGAGCGCCCATCCCACCGGCCCCAGCGCCTGCCGCGACCAGGTCCAGAAGGGGAACCGGTCGGTGTGGCGGATGATCTTCCCGTCAGCGAACTCGAAGGTCGCGTCGATGCGGTTGAGCACCTTCCGGCCCGTCTGGCTGAAGGTGTAGGTCGCATCCCAGTGGGCGCTGCCGGTGCGGTCATCGGCCTGGACCTGACTGAAGACGAGTTCCAGGTCCTTGCCGCGCTCCAGCAGCATGCGCCACATGGAGGTGGCCCCCGCGTAGCGCAGGCCCTGGAACACGGCGTCGTTGAACTCCACGTCCGGGTGGTAGCAGGCGGCCATGCCGTCCGCGTCGCGCCGCTGGAAGGCCGAATAGAAGTCGGTGATGAGCTGGGCGTTCGGGTGCATGCCGCCGGTCTAGCGGAACTGCCGAGCAATGGAAGGGGCCGCATGGCAGAGTCCGCCGCATGGCTCGCGACATCGTCATCTGGCCCCACAAGGTTCTCACCACGTCTACCCAGCCCGTCACCGACTTCGGCCCGGCGCTCGAAACGCTCCTCCAGGAGATGGCGGAGGCCATGGCGGAAGCCAAGGGCATCGGCATCGCGGCCAACCAGGTGGGAGTTCCCCTGCGAGTGGCCATCGTCGGCCGCGAGGACGGCACCCAGTTCGAAATCGTGAACCCCCAGATACTCTCGAAGGAGGGGAGCGTGAAGCTGGAGGAGGGCTGCCTCTCCGTGCCGGACGTCTGGGAGAAGTGCTCCCGCGTCGAGCGCGTGAAGGTCCGCTACCAGGACAAGACGGCCCAGTGGCACGAACTGGAGGCGGACGGCCGGCTCGCGCACGTGCTCCAGCACGAAATCGACCACCTGGACGGCCACGTCTTCGTGGACCACCTCTCCAGCCTGAAGCGCACCCTCATCCTGGACCGCATGAAGAAGCTGCAGAAGTCGCTCGCGCGCCGGAAGGAAGAGCCCGCGGAAGGCAAGGGAACGAAGCGCTCCTGACGCATGGAACCGCACCCCGTCCCCCGCAAGGTCCTGGCCTTCCGTGAGGAGTACCGGGCCCAGGCCATCGGGCCCGGCTACCGGGGGCAGGTCCACTTCGCCTTCACCAGCCTCGTCTGCCTGGGGGGAATCGCCCTGGCGCTGAGCCAACTGGAGGCCCCCCGCCTCTGGGAGCTGCTCGGAGTCCCCGCGGTCATCGCGCTCGCGAACGTGGTCGAGTTCCTCGGGCACCGGGGCCCCATGCACCACCGCACCCGGGGCCTGGGCCTGATGTTCGAGCGGCACACCGTCCAGCACCACCGCTTCTTCACCCACGAGGCGATGGCGTACGAGTCCAGCCGGGACTTCAAGATGGTGCTCTTCCCGCCGGTGCTGCTCCTCTTCTTCCTGGGAGCCATCGCCGCCCCGCTCGGAGCGCTTTGCTTCCTGCTGATTTCCCCCAACGCGGGCTGGCTCTTCGTCGCCACGGCGCTCGGCTACTACCTGGCGTACGAGTGGGTGCACTTCACCACGCACCTGCCGGGCAACCACTGGAGCGCCAGGCTGCCCGGCATCTCCTTCCTCCGGCGCCACCACCAGGTGCACCACGATCCCAGCCGGATGGGCCGCCACAACTTCAACATCACCTTCCCTCTGGCGGATGGGCTCTTCGGGACACGATGGCGCGCCCCACTGGATGAGGAGCAGGCGGCGCGCCGAGGGAAGTGACGGGGAAAGAAGAAAGCCGGAGCTGGGGGTTCACACCCTGGAACGGCGTGTCCATATCCCCGGCGGCTGGGACGAATGATCAGGCCCGGATCAATCAGGGTTTGACGTCGCCGAACCGAAGCGTTAGAGACTGAACCCCCGCGCAACGAGCCGCTGGCCCTCGGGCCTCGGGAAGTCAGCGCGGGGGAAGAAAAGGATCGACGAAGGTTGTTGATCCCGAACGCGGCAAAGAGGTAGAAGCCGCGCCCCGCCCGAACCGGACCGAAGGCAGCAACTCGGAACGCAGAGAGCGGACAGCAGCAAACGGTCACCACCAAAATGGTTGATCGCGGATGCGGTGGTGGTACAAGCCGCGCCCCTCGCCTCGAAGCCCGCGCGCTGGCGCGGAAGGCACTTCGTGGAGAGAGCAGCACCGACAAGAAAATAGGGCAGTCAACGAGCGAGTTGACAGCGAACGCGGCGAAGAGATAGAAGCCGCGCCCCACCGAAGAAGCAGCGGTCCGGAAGGCAACACAACGGACGCAAAGCGGTGAGGAAAGCTGACAGCAAGCGGTTGACAGGGAAGACGGTGCTGAAGTAGAAGCCGCTCCCCTTCGAAAAGAAACGGCGGAAGTCACTGGACGGCGCCGATGAATTTCGAAGCAGCCCGCAGGACGCAGGACGCAAAAAAAGCGAAGTTGACGCTGAATGCGAACTGAAATAGAAGCTGCAACCCCGCTGGTTGAAGCAAAACCAGCAACGAAGTAGACGGTAGCAAAAGTCGCGAAGCAAGACAAGCGGCTCGGTCTTTGAAAACCAAATAGCAAGCCCAAGCAGTAATGGATTGCGGAAACCCGCAGTCAATTTTTTGAGGGCGCTTCACCTCAAGAGCAGCGCTGAAAAGCGCAGCGAGAGGGAAGTGCCGACGAATCAGCGAGCCGAGACTCCTTAGCCGGGTCTCGGGGAACGCCGGTTCAAGCAAACCAAGAATACAATTGGAGAGTTTGA